>NZ_JALCZB010000010.1:0-93430 GCF_022690745.1 Anaeromyxobacter sp. SG64
CGGGCGGTGCTCGCCCACGGCGCGCGCGGCGCCGGCGGCGAGGAGGAGGTGCGCGCGTCGGCGGCGTTCGCCGCGCGGCACGCGACCGACGCGCGGCTCCGCGGCGCGGTCGGGATCGCCGGGCTCTTCGAAACCACCGAGGAGACGCTCGCGCTCGCCGGCGCGCACGCGGGCGCGGGCGTGCACGCCTGCCTGGGTGAGGACGAGGCCGACCTCGCGCACGCGTTCGCCCGGTTCGGCCGGCGGCCGCTGGAGGTCCTCGCCGCGCACGGGCTGCTCGGGCCGCGCACCCTCGTGGCGCACGGGGGGACCACCGTCCACGCCGAGGCGGTGATGGTCGCCGACGCGCGCGCCGTGCTCGCCGTGACGCCGCGCGCGGCGATGTTCTTCGGCGCCCCCGTGCCGGCGCTCCTCGACTTCGCGGGCCTCGGCGTGAGCATCGCGTTCGGCACCGACGGGCTCTTCCCGGACGTCGCCGGCGAGGCGTTCCACGCCGCGACGCTGCTCAGGCACGCCGGCCGGAGCGCGGGCGCGGCGGGCAGCCTCGTCGGCAAGGTCGCCTGGCCGACCGCGGCACGGCTCGCCTCGGAGGCGTTCGGCGAGACCCTCGGGTGCCTCGAGGCCGGCGCGCTCGCCGACGTGGTCGTGCTCGACTGGCGACCGCCGGTGCCGCTGCCGGAGCTCCCTGGCGGCGATCTCGCCCTCCTGTGGGCGGGAGCGCCCGCGGCATGGGTCGTCGTGGACGGTGAGGTGCGGCTCCGGGAGGGCCGGCTGCTCGGCGCCGACGAGGCGGCCATCGCGGCGGAGGCGCGCGAGGCGGCACGCAGCCTGCTCGACCCCGCCTGAGCGGGCGGCGCCGTGAGGAGGCCGGCCGCCCGGACGCACGCACCCCGAGGGCTACCTCCGAGGAGGATGCGCACGGCGCCGCGCGAAGCGCTAGGCTGCGCCGGTGCGCGTGCGCTTCCCGCCGCCCGAGCTCAGGCGCGCCGTGGCCTTGTCGCTCGGCGTCGCGTTCCCGCTCCTCTCCACGGCGCTCTCGCTGGCGATGCGCCCGCTCGTCTCCAGCGCTCCGCTCGCGCTGTACGTGCCCGCCGTCGTCTTCGCGACCTACCTGGGCGGGCTCGGGCCGGGGCTCCTCTCGCTCGGGCTCTCGGCGGGCCTGTGCGGCTGGTTCTTCATCGCGCCCTACGACGCGTTCGGGCCGTCGCAGGCGGAGGTGGTCGTCGTCTCGCTGTTCCTCGTCATCGGCGGCGTGCTCTGCTGGATCGCGGCGGCGCTGCGGGACGGGTACCTGGAGCGCGACGCGCACGCGCACCGCTTCGAATCGCTCGTGGCGACGAGCTCGGACGTCATCTGGACGACGACTCCCGAGGGGCTCGCGCACGCGGACTCGCCGTCGTGGCGCGCCTTCACCGGCCAGAGCCTGGCCGAGTACCGCGGCTCGGGCTGGCTCGACGCGGTCCACCCCGACGACCGGGACCGAGTGGCGCGGGGCTGGCGCGAGGCGGTCGCGCGGCGCGACCGGTTCGAGCTCGAGTACCGGCTGCGTCGGAGCGGGGGGGGCTTCGCGCCGGTGGTGGCGCGCGCCGCCCCGGTCGCCGACACTCGCGGGCGGGTGATCGAGTGGGTGGGCGCGTGCTCGGACCTCACGGCGCGCGAGACGGCGGAGGCGGCGCAGCGCGAGTCCGAGGAGTGGTTCCGCACGCTCCTCGGCGCCATCCCGCAGATGGTCTGGACCGCGGACGCCACGGGGCGCACCCAGTTCCAGAACCCGCAGATCCGCGAGTACACCGGCAAGACGGACGAGGAGCTCGCGAACGGCCGCTGGCGCACGCTCGTGCACCGCGAGGACCGCGCCCCGGTGGTCGCGTTCTGGAAGCGCATGCGCGACGAGGAGATCGGGGGTGACGGCACGCTCCGGCTCCTCGGCCGCGACGGCGAATACCGCTGGTTCCTCGTGCGCGCCGCCCCCCTGCGCGGCGCGGACGGGCGGCTGCGCCGGTGGGTGGGCACGCTCACCGACATCCACCTCCAGAAGGCCTCCGAGGACGCGAAGAACGAGGCGATCCGCGCCCGGGACGTGTTCCTCTCCGTGGCGAGCCACGAGCTCAAGACGCCCGTGACCGCGGCGCTCCTCCAGATCCAGCAGGCGCACCGGCTCCTCCGCAGGGAGCGAGTGTCGCCCGAGCTCGCGGGCGTCATGCAGCGCGTCGCGGCCAGCGCCGCGAGCGTCGAGCGGCTCGGCTCGCTCGTCGGCACGCTCCTCGACGTCTCGCACATCGCGACCGGGAAGCTCGACCTGGAGCGGAAGCGCTTCGATCTGACGGAGAGCGTCACGCAGGTCGCCGCGCGGCTCGCCGAGGCCGCCGACCGCGCACGCTGCCCGCTCGAGGTGGCCGTCGCGCCCGGGATCGCCGCCCTCGGCGACAGGCTCCGGGTGGAGCAGGTGATCACGAACCTGCTCGCCAACGCGATGAAGTACGGCGCGGGGAGCCCCATCGCGCTCGCGCTCGAGCGCCGCGACGG
This sequence comes from Anaeromyxobacter sp. SG64, assembly GCF_022690745.1. Classification (NCBI taxonomy): domain Bacteria; kingdom Pseudomonadati; phylum Myxococcota; class Myxococcia; order Myxococcales; family Anaeromyxobacteraceae; genus Anaeromyxobacter; species Anaeromyxobacter sp. SG64. The sequence continues at coordinate 2,527 of NZ_JALCZB010000010.1, forward strand.
CGTCGCGGTGCTCACCGTGGCCGATCGCGGCATCGGGATCGCCCCGGAGGACCAGGTTCGCATCTTCGAGCCCTTCGAGCGCGCGGTGAGCGCGCGGCACTACGGAGGGCTCGGGCTCGGCCTGTGGGTCGCCCGGGAGATCATCGAGGCCGGCGGCGGCGCCATCCGCGTGGAGAGCCGGCCGCGGCAGGGGTCCACCTTCCACGTCGAGCTGCCGCTGGCGGATCTGGCGGGGACTGCGCCCTCGAGATCCTGAGAGTCGCCGCGCTCAGCGCCGCCCGAGCGCGTCGCTGATGGCCTTGAGGGGACCCGCGTCGACGCGGGCGCTGTCCACGAGGAGCTTCAGCACGTTCAGCGCCGCGCGGCACAGGTCCGCGAGGTGCTCGAGCCTCCGCACCTTGAAGCGCGCCGCGGCCTTCACGCCGGGGTCCACGTCCGCCATGGCGGCGCGCAGCTCGTGGAGCACCCGCTCGAACGTCGCGAGCGCCTCCTCCACCGCGCGCTTCTCTCTCGCGCGCAGCACGTTCGCGACGAGCCGCCAGACGTTCGTCTCCGCCTCGAAGTGCTCCTTGCGGTCGCCCGGGATCGTCACCGTGCGCACCACGCCCCAGTGGCGCAGCTCGGCGAGGCTCATGGAGAGGAGCCCGGTCGAGATGTGCAGCCGGTCGCACAGCTCCGGCGCCGCCAGCGGGCGCTCGGAGAGGAACAGCACCGCCCACACCCGCCCGAGCTGCCGCCGGAACCCCCACAGCTCCATGAGCGCTCCGACCGCGTCGGCGACGGCGAGGTCGGAGCGCGTGAGGGCGTGGGAGGTGGCGGGCGGGTGGGACGCGGTCGCGGTCATGGGCGGAGGCGTCAGGCGAGGGCGAGATCCACGAGCGCGGCGAGCGCGAAGGCGATCGACGCGAAGGCGTTGTAGTTGAAGAACGCGACGTTGATCCGCTCCGGCCGGAGCTGCCCGCGCGGCGCCACGTGGACGTGCTCGGCCGCGACCACCGCGGCGAGCACCACCGTCCCGGCGAACCAGCCCGCGCCCCGGCCGCCGAGCACGCCCGCGAGGGCGACGCAGGCGATGGCGAGGACGTGGAGCCCGCGGGCCCAGGCGAGCGCGCCGCGCACGCCGAAGCGCGCCGGGATGGAGCGGAGCCCCGCGCCGCGGTCGTAGTCCATGTCCTGCAGCGAGTAGAAGACGTCGAAGCCGGCGATCCAGGCCCCGACCCCGAGGCCGAGCGCGATCGCCGAGGCGGGCGCCGCGCCGGTGAGGGCGATGGCGACGCCGATGGGCGCGAGCGCCTGCGCGACGCCCAGCCAGAGGTGGCAGGCCCAGGTGAAGCGCTTCGCGTACGAGTAGCCGAGCAGGATCGCCAGCACCGGCAGGGCGAGCCAGCCGCAGATGGGCGCGATGAGCGCCGCCGCGGCGACGAAGGTCGCGCCGCTCCCGGCGAGGAGCGCGATGGCCGCCCCCGGAGACACCTCGCCCGTCACGAGCTCGCGCCGCGCGGTGCGCGGGTTCCGCGCGTCGAAGGCGCGGTCGGCGATGCGGTTCATCGCCATCGCGGCGGTGCGCGCCGCGACGACGGCGAGCGCCACGAGCGCGAGCCGCACGGGCTCGAGCCGCGCCTCGCGCGAGACGAGCACCACCGCGGCCGCCACGAACGGCAGCGCGAAGAGCGAGTGGCTGAGCTTCACCATCCGCGCGAGCGCGGCGACGGTCCCGCCGGGCGCCGCAGGGGCGGCGCGGGCCGGGGTGGGAGAGGTCATGCGAGGGCCTCCGCGCGCGGGCGCGCGAGCCAGGTGAACGGGCGCTCCTCCGCGCCGAACGCCGAGACGACGAAGTCGAAGGGGTCCTCCACGCGCGCGCCCTCGAGCGGAGCGGCGAGGACGCCCGGCGCCGCGCCCGGCGCGAGCGCGCCGACGTGGGGGGCGCCGACCGCCGGCCCGTTCCACGCGAGCCGGAGGAGCGTCGCCGCCGGGATCTCCGGGAGCTCGCGGCGGAGCAGGGCGAGGTCCGCGAGCGGGGAGAGCGAGGGGCAGGAGGCGAGCGAGTCGGTGCCCACCGCGAGCGGCACGCCCGCGGCGAGGAGCGCCGCCACGGGCGGGAGCTTCCCGACGATGAAGCGGTTCGAGCGCGGGCAGAGGACCACCGTCGCGCCGGTGCGGGCGAGGAGGGCGACGTCGTCCTCGTCCACGTCCACGCAGTGGACCGCGAGGTGGTGGGGCGCGAGGTGCTCGGCGACGAACGCCACGGCCGAGCGCGCGCGGGGCCGGAGCGAGCGGGCCGCGCCGAGCGAGCTGAACATGCGGGCGAAGTCGCCGGTGCCGGTCGCGCACAGCGCGCGCTCGGCGGGATCCTCGGCGAGGTGGATGGAGGCGGGGCCGGCGGCGAGGAGCTGCCCGAGGGTCGCGCCGTGGGTGGAGTAGACCGCGTGGGGCGAGAGCGCGATGCGCAGGCCGGGCGCGGGCGGGCAGGCCGCGCGCGCGGCGCGGGCGCTCGCGAGCGCCGCCTCGATGCGCGCGGGCGTCACCCCGAACACCTCCTGGTAGACGGTGCCGGAGAACCCGGCCGCGGCGAGCGGCGCGACCGAGCCGAGCGTGTTCGAGACGTCCCCCACCGCCGCGACGCCGGCGCGGACCATGTCCTCGGCGGACATGATCATCGCCTGCGCCGCCTCCTCCTCGGGGCGCGGGAGCGCGCGGGCGGAGATGAAGAGGTGGATCCAGGCGGGGAGCCCCTCGCCGCCGGCGACCCGCCCGGCCATGTGCGAGAGCTCGAGGTGGAGGTGCGCGTTCACGAGCGCGGGGAGGATCACCGCGTCGAGCCGCTCGCCCGCGCCGAAGCGCTCCTCGACCGCGGCGCGCGGTCCGGCGGCGAGGACGCGATCGCCCTCGAGGGCGACGGCGCCGTCGCGGAGGGCGGCGGGGGTAGCGCCCGCGGCCGCCCGCCCGGCGAGCACCCAGGGCGCGCTGTAGACGCGCGGGGTCACGCGATCCGATCCCCCAGCCGCTCGTACTTCATGTTCCGCCGCACGGCGCGGAAGCCCGCGTCGCGGATGTGCCGCTCGACCTCCTCCGAGTCCATGCTGAAGGTCGTGCCCGCCGCCGAGACCACGTTCTCCTCGATCATCACCGAGCCGAAGTCGTTGCAGCCCATGTGCAGGGAGGCCTGGGCCACCCCGCCGCCCATGGTGACCCAGGAGGCCTGCAGGTTCGGCACGTTGTCGAGGACGAGCCGCGAGACCGCGTTCACCCGCAGGTAGGCCTGCGCGCTCGTGTCGGACGCGGTGAGCCGCGTGTTCGCCGACTGGAACGGCCAGCAGATGAAGGCGGTGAAGCCCCCCGTCTCGTCCTGCAGCTCGCGCAGCCGCGCGAGGTGCGCCACCCGGTGGCGCGCCTCCTCGCCGACGCCGAACATCATGGTGGCCGTGCTGCGCAGCCCCTTCACGTGGGCGGCCTTCATGACGGAGAGCCACTCGTCGGTCGAGCACTTGAGCGGCGCGATCCGGCGGCGCACCTCGTCGTCGAGGATCTCGGCGCCTCCGCCGGGGATCGAGTCGAGCCCGGCCGCGATGAGCCGCTGGATCGTCTCGTCGAGGGGCAGGTCGCTCGTGCGGGCGATGTGCCAGATCTCCTCGGGCGAGAGCGCGTGCAGGTTGATCACCGGCCACTTTTCCTTCACCCAGCGGAACAGCTCCTCGTACCACTCCACGCCGAGGTCCGGGTGCAGGCCGCCCTGGAGGAGGATCTCGATGCCGTCGAGCGCCACCGTCTCGTCGATCTTGCGGGTCAGCTCGTCGCGGTCGAGGACGTACGCGTCCTTGTGGCCGCGCGGCCGGTAGAACGCGCAGAAGTGGCACGCCGTCGTGCAGACGTTCGTGTAGTTCACGTTGCGCGAGACGATGTAGGTGACGGCGCCGTCCGGGTGCAGCGCGCGGCGGCGCGCGTCGGCGGCGAGGCCGAGCTCGAGGAGGGGGGCCTTCTCGTCGAGCAGCTCCGCCTCGTCGGCGTCGAGCCGCTCGCCGTCGGCGCCCTTCTGCAGCGCGGTGTCGAGCGAGACCACCCGCCGGGTGCGCGCCGTGCGGACCACGTCGTCGACGAAGCGGAGCTTCATCGGCGGCAGGAAGCCCTTCTCGGCCGCTCGGGCGAGGAACGCCTCCAGGCCGTCGAGCTCGTGCGGCCCGAGCCCGTAGCGGATCCGCTGGGTGAGGTAGCGGCGGTAGCGCTCCGGATCGCCGCCCTTCTGCGCGGCGAAGCGCTGGGCGAGCTCGGTCCGGACGCCGAGGCCGTGCTGCGCGGCGCGCGTCAGCTCCTGCACGTCCTCCGGCGAGACGCGGCCCGGCCGCGCCGCCCAGAGCGCGAAGATCATGGGCAGGCCCGTGAGGTGCGTCCACTCTCGCCCGAGATCGACGATGTGGTTCGCGCGCACCCCGAAGCCGCGGTCGCCGATGACGAGCGCGCCCTTCCGGCCCTTGGCGCGCGCGAGCCCCTCGTCGGCCTGCATCGGCGTGAACGTCGGGTGAACGCCCATCTCGTCGAGGACGATCTTGGCGAGCACGTGCGAGGTGCGCGAGGCGGTGTCGAGGAACACCTCGTCCCAGATCGCGGGCGACTGCTCGCCGGCGAGGACCACCGTCTGCACCGGCCCGTCCGCGCCGATGGCGATGCCGGGCACGATCTCGTACTCGCCCTTGGTGAGCGCGGCGACCGAGACGAGCGCGAGATCCACCTCGCCGGCCTCCAGCATCGCGGCGCAGCGCGACGGCTCGGCGAGGACGAGCTCGATCCGCTCGGAGCCCTCGAGCCCGACGGTGAGCGGGTGGGCGTTCAGGAAGGAGACGGCGGCGGCGCGGAGCTTCGGCATGGCGGGTCCTAGACTCGGCGGGCGGCGGCGGCGAGCGGAGGTCCAGCCGGCTGAGGCTGGACCGGAGCGTGCGAGGGGTCCGGGGGGACCGGCATCTCGGCCCCCCCGGCAGGAAGATGCACCTTCAGCACGCGGTAGAGGCTGTCGCGCTCCGCCGGCACCCGGCCCGCGGCGCGGATGAGGTCGTGCAGCGTCCGCTCCGAGAGCGCCTGCGGCACGGTCGAGCCGGCCATGTGGTAGATGCGCTCCTCGAGCACGGTGCCGTCCACGTCGTCCACGCCGAACGCGAGCGACGTCTGGGCGAGCCGCTCGCCGAGCGACACCCAGTACGCCTTCACGTGGTCGAAGTTGTCGAGGTAGAGACGCGCCACCGCCAGCGTGCGCAGCGCGTCGTAGCCGGTCGGCTTGGGGAACGCCTTGCCGATCATGTTGTGCTCGGGGTGGAACGCGAGCGGGATGAAGACCTGGAACCCGCCCGTCTCGTCCTGTAGCTCGCGCAGGAGCCGCATGTGATCGACGCGCTCGTCGAGCCGCTCGATGTGGCCGTAGAGCATGGTCGCGTTCGTCTTGAGGCCGAGCCGGTGCGCGGTGCGGTGGATCTCGAGCCACTGCTCGGCGGTCGCCTTGTCGTCGCAGATCTTGCGGCGCACGCGCTTCGCGAAGATCTCGGCGCCGCCGCCGGGCATCGTGTCCATGCCCGCCGCGTGCAGCTCGCGGAGCACCTGCTCGTAGCTCTTCCCGAACTTCTCCGCGAAGAAGTGGATCTCGATGGCGGTGAACGCCTTGATGGCGAGCTCGGGCCAGGCGGCGCGGATCCGGCGCAGGAGCTCCGGGTAGTAGTCCCAGGGGAGCTCGGGGTGGAGGCCGGAGACGATGTGGACCTCGGTGATCCCGAGACCGCGGCGCGCGAGCACCTTCGCGACCGCGTCGTCGAGGCTCATCGTGTAGCCCTCGGACGCCACCTGATCGTCCTTGCGCGCGAACGAGCAGAACTTGCAGGTCGCGACGCAGACGTTGGTCGGGTTCAGGTGGACGTTGCGGTTGTAGAAGGTGAGGTCGCCGTGGCGCGCCTCGCGGACGTGGTTCGCGAGCGCGCCCACCGCGGCGAGGTCGGTCGCCTCGAGGAGGCGCAGCGCGTCGGCGTCGGAGAGCCGCTCGCCGGAGAGGACCTTGTCGCGGATGGGGCCGAGGCCGTCGCGCTCGAGGGCGCGGTGCGCGAGGGTCGAGATCATCTAGGGTTCCTCCACCGGCTCGGGGGCGCGGGGCACGAGCCCCTCCCAGCGCTTCATGAGCTCGTTCGGCAGGCCGAGCCGGTCGAGCACGCGCGACACGACCGTGTCGACGAGCGCCTCGATGGTCTTCGGCCCGGAGTAGAACGACGGCGAGGCGGGCAGCACGACGGCGCCCGCCTCGATGACCTGGGTGATGGCCCGGGCGTGGACGAGCGAGAGGGGCGTCTCGCGCAGCACGAGCACGAGCTTCTTCCCCTCCTTCAGCATCACGTCACCGGCGCGGCCGACGAGGTCGACCGAGATGCCGTGCGCGATCCGCGCGAGGGCCCCCGACGAGCACGGGACGACGACCATGCCGTCGTACTGCGCCGAGCCGGAGGCGAACGGCGCGGTGAAGTCCTGGTTCTTCCAGACCCGGAACGGGTAGCGCGGCTCGGAGCCGATCTCCTGCTTCCAGACCTGCTTGCCGGTCTGCGTGAAGACGAGGTCCAGCGAGACGCCGTGCTTCTCGCCGTTCGCGGCGACGAAGTCGAGTAGCCGCTTCGCGTAGGGCGCGCCGGACGCGCCGGAGACGGCGACGACGAGCTTCACGCGCGCACCGCCGTCACGAGGCCGCACACGCCCGGGAAGAGCGTCTCGCCGCGCACCTCCCGGAACCCCGCCCGCCGGGCCGCCTCCTCGAACTCCGGGCGCGAGGCGAAGCGCTCCATGGAGGCGACGAGGTAGCGGTACGCCTCCGGATCGGGCGAGAGGATCCGGCCCAGGATGGGCAGCGCGAGCCGGTTGTACGCGCCGTGCACGAACCGCGAGCCTTTGGACTCCGGCCGGAAGAACTCGAGCACGCCGAGCCGGCCCCCGGGCTTCAGCACGCGCGCGAGCTCGGCGAGCCCCGTCTCGTAGCGCTCCAGGTTCCGCATCCCGAAGGTCACGGTGGCGAGGTCGAAGCGCGCCCCGCGGAACGGCAGCGCCATCGCGTCCGCCTGGGAGGCCGGCAGCCCGGTCTTCTCGACGCCGCGCGCCAGCATCTGGAACGAGAAGTCGGCGCCGACGATGCGCAGCCCCGGCGCGCGCCCGCGGGCGAGCGCGGCGACGTCCATGGTGCCGGCGCACAGGTCGAGCAGCGCCTCGCCGTCCCGCGGCGCGAGGTCCGCGAGGAGCCGCCGCCGCCAGGCCTGATCGACCTTCAGCGTCATGACGCGGTTGAGCAGGTCGTAGCGGGGGGCGATGCGGTCGAACATCGCCCGCACCGCGGAGCCGCGCTGCGCCTCGCCGGGGAGCGGGACGGTCACTGGAGGATCCCTCCGCGCCGGGGAGTCCACGAGGCCGCGGGCGGCGCCGCGATGCGGGGGCGGCGCGGCTTCGGTGCGCCCGGGACGAGGCGCTCGTAGAGCGCGTCCATGCGCGCGACCACCTCGGGCGGGTGGACGCAGACCTCCGGCCACTCGCGCCCGCCCTCCTCGGCCCACTTGCGCGTCGCGTCCACGCCGATCTTGCCGCCGAAGGCGAAGTGCGCGGCGGCGTGGTCGAGCACGTCCACCGGCCCGTCGGCGATGACGAGGTCGCGCTTCACGTCCACGTTCGCGAAGGCGCGCCACGCGGCCTGGGAGACGTCCTGCACGTCCACGTCCTCGTCGAACACCACGAGCGTCTTCGTCTGCGCCATCTGGCCGGAGCCCCACAGGCCGTGGATGACCTTCTTCGCCTGGCCGGGGTGGTCCTTCTTGATGGAGACGAGGCAGAGGTTGTGGAACACGCCCTCCACCGGCATCGCCATGTCGACGATCTCCGGGAAGATCATCTGCAGCATGGGCAGGAACATCCGTTCCGTCGCCTTGCCGAGCCACTGGTCCTCGACCGGCGGCGGGCCCACCACGGTGGCCGGGTAGACGGCGTCGCGCCGGTGCGTCACCGCGACGACGTCGAGCGCGGGGTAGTCGTCGGCGAGGGAGTAGAAGCCGGTGTGATCGCCGAAGGGTCCCTCGCGCACGAGCGGCGCGGCGGTGTCCACGAAGCCCTCGATGACGAGGTCCGCGTCGGCCGGCACGTCGAGGTCCACCGCGACGCCCTTCGCCATGCGCACCGCCTCGCCGCGCAGGAACCCGGCGAACAGGTACTCGTCGACGTTCGGGGGCAGCGGCGCGGACGCGCAGTAGGTGAGGGCGGGATCGCCGCCGAGCGCGATGGCGACGGGCATCCGCTCGCCGCGCTTCTGGTAGGCGCGGTAGTGCGCGGTCGCGGTCTTGTGGAGCTGCCAGTGCATGGCGAGCCGCCTCGGCCCGAGCACCTGCAGCCGGTACATCCCGACGTTGCGGATGCCGGTCTCCGGGTCGCGCGTGATGACCTGCGGGAGCGTGATGAACGGCCCCCCGTCGTGCGGCCAGGTGGTGAGCACCGGCAGGCTCCCGAGATCGGGCTCGCGGACGACGACCTCCTGGCTCGCCGCGGACGAGACGTGCTTCGGCGTCATCGTCGCGAGCTTCCCGAGCTTCGGGAGCATCTTGAGCTTGTCCCAGAGCGACTGCGGCGGGGCGAGGTGCAAGAGCGCGCGCAGCTCCCGGGCGTGCTCCTCGAAGTCCTCGGAGGAGAGCGCCCAGCTCGTGCGGCGGCGCGTCCCGAACAGGTTCATCGCGACCGGGAACCCGCCGGGCGCCCGCCCCTTCAAGTTCTCGAAGAGGAGCGCCGGTCCACCCTGCTTCGCCGCGCGGTCCGCCAGCGCGGCCATCTCGAGCACGGGGTCGACCGGCTCCTTCACGCGGACGAGCTCGCCCGCCGACTCGAGCCGATCGAGGAACTCCCGCAAGGAGCGGTAGGCCATGGCGCGGCGATCTGTACCAGTGGCGCCGCCGGGTTTCAATGTTCGTTGAACGGAAAGGCCCCGCGCGCGGCGGGCCCCGCGGCGCGACGGTTTCCCCCGGCGCGAAGGTCGGATACAACGCGGGCCCGATGGACCGCCGGAACCAGGCCCGCACCCTCGTCGCCAGCGCGCTCGCCGAGATCGAGGCGGAGCTCGCGGCCCCGAAGTACCAGCTCTGCCCGACCCAGCTCGGCGCCTGCCGGGACACGCTCCGGTCCTACCTGACCTCCCTCGAGGCGGGCGCCCTCCCGCCGAAGCGCGATCGCGAGGAGGGCCTCGGCCGGATGATCGCGGACTCCTGGCCGTTCGACGTGCCGCTCGGCGCGCTCGTGCTTCGCGCCGAGCGCGCGTGGCGCAATGCCTGAGTGGGCCGGCGCCCATGCGCGCGGCGCTCCTCGCCCTCATCTTGCTCGGCGTGACCGCCTGTGACGCCGGGCCGGATCTGGAGGAGGAGGCCGCCGCGTGCGAGGAGGGGCCGCCGTCCGCCCTGCCCGGCGTGGACGGCCACCTCGTCGCGCTGAACGCGTACTACCTCCAGGAGGAGGCGACGCGCGCGCTCCGCCGCGGGGAGGTGGAGGCCGCGGCCGTCGAGGAGACGCTCGCGAAGGCGGCCGCGCTCGGGGTGCGCGCGGTGCGCACGAACGCGTTCAACGACGGCGCGGGCGACGCGGCGATGCAGACGGCGCCGCTCGTCTACGACGAGCTCGCCCTGCGCGGCCTCGACCTCGTCCTCGCCCGCGCGCGCGCCCACGGGCTCCGGCTCGTCCTGCCGCTCGCGAACCGCTGGGACGACTACGGCGGCCAGCGCCAGTACGTCGCGTGGGCGGGGCTCCCCGCGCCGCGCGAGGGCGATCCGCGCTTCTTCACGGAGCGCGCGGTGGTCGAGCACTTCCGCGCGCACGTGGCGGCGCTCCTCGACCGGGTGAGCACGGTCGACGGCATCCGCTGGGGCGACCACCCCGCCGTGCTCGCCTGGGAGCTCGTGAACGAGCCCCGCGCGGAGGGCGTCTCGCGGGAGGCCCTCCGCGCCTGGGTGGACGAGGTCGCCGCGCTCGTGAAGGCGCGCGCGCCCGGCCACCTCGTGGGCTCAGGCGAGGAGGGGCTCGACGGCGAGGAGTTCGCGCTCCTCACCGCGTCGCCGTACGTCGACTACGCGAGCGTGCACCTCTACCCGGAGGCGTGGGGCGTCCCGGCGGACTTCGCGGCGTTCTTCGGCGCGGGGTTCCTCTCCGAGCGGATCGCGACCGCGCGCCGGCTCGGGAAGCCGCTCCTGGTCGGCGAGCTGGGGCTCCGCAACGACGGGCTGCCGCTCGAAGATCGCCGCGCGATCTACCGCGGCTGGTTCCGCTGCATCCGCCGGGCGGGCGGCGCGGGCGTCGCGCCCTGGCTGTTCGCCTACGACGCGCGGCCGGACGGGTGGGACCCGTACACGTTCCGCTGGCGGGACGGCACCGACCCCGCCGATCCGGTGAACCGCTACGCGGACCTCGTGCGCGACGCCGCTGCGCTGCCTTGACCGTCGGTTCACGCAGGATCGCACGCACCCTGGGCGCCCGCCTGCCCGCCGGTGCGCCCTCCCGCGATCAGAGCCGCGTGTCGGCGACGAGGTCCTTGCCGTACTCGGGCCGGTAGGGCCCGGCGGGGAAGCCGGGGCCGGGGAAGGACAGCGCCTTCCAGTTCGCCTGGCGCGCGAGCGGCATGTAGTTCGGTGAGGCCTTCGTCACCGCGGCGGCCACCATCGCGCCGATGATCCCGCCGCCGTTCGAGTCCGGCTGATAGGCCATCGCCTCGTGGTCCGTCCAGAGCGTCTCGCCGGTCTTGCCGTCCTTGAGGACGTACTCGAACTCGACGTTCACCTGCGTCGTGACGACGAGGTACTTCGCCTCCCACTTCTCGATGGAGACGTACAGCACCGCGTCGGCGCCGAAGAGCGCGCAGAGCCGTCCGGGATCGGCGCCGTGCACGAGCGCGGCGTCGGCGAGCCCGTCGTCCTCGAGGAGGCGCTTCACGAGGTTCACCGGGAAGACGTAGTAGCCCCGCTCCGCCACCGGGATGGGCAGCGTGGAGAGGAAGTAGTCCGCGGCGTCCACGTTCACGCTCTTGTTGACCACCGGGACGATGAGGATCGCGCGCGGCTGCGCCGCGACGAACTTCGAGTAGTCCTTGCGCGGAGCGGTGGCGCAGGCGGAGAGGAGCGCGAGGATCGCGGCTGCGACGGCGACGCGGGCGTGCCGGGACATGTCAGCTCCTCTTCAGCGCGCCCGCGGGACCCTTCGCCGGCGTGGACGGGTTCGTGGCGCGCTTCTGCTGCGCGTTGCGGATCATCTTGTCCATGAGGACCCGCGACTCGGGCCACTGGTCGCGCTCTCGCTGGAAGTAGGCGATGGCGTCGTCGTGGCGCCCCTCCTCCATGAGCGCCCAGCCGTACTCGGCGAGGCAGCCGGGGGGCACCTTCTCGCCGCGCTGGGTGGCGTCGCGGATCACGGCGTCGAGGCTCGCCACGAAGCGCTCGCGCTCCTGGGGGTTCTTGTAGTGCACGTACAGCGCCTCGTCGTAGTCGCCCCAGGCGTACATCGTCTGGTGCCGGGCGCAGCCCTGGAGGACGGCGAGGAGCGCGACGGAGGAGAGGAGCAGGGTCGTCCGGTTCATCGTCAGTGCACCTGGATGGTCTTGAGCTCGCTCTCCACGAACACCTTCTGGCGGTGCAGCACGTTCCCGGCGCCGTCGCGCACGTCCACCTCGTGCGAGCCCGGCTCGACGAGCAGCACGTTCGGGTGGCCGTCGTACGCGCTCGCCGCGCCCGCCGGCTCGCCGTCGACGAACAGGACGGCGCCCGCGGGCGCGCCTGCCACGGCGAGGCTGGGGCGCGTGTCGGGCGTGCGAACCACCGTCTGCGGCATCGCGCAGGCGAGCGCGAGCATCGCCAGCATGAGGATCTTCCCCGTCATGGCGCACCTCACGACTTCGGCTCCGTCACGAACAGCTTCGCGAGCGCGGCGGGCTCGACCCGGCCGCTGAGCACCTCGCAGGCGGCGCCCTCGTTCGTCTCGCTGTCGCCGAACAGGCTCACCACCCGCAGCGTGGCGACCTGCTTCGGCGGGAGCGTCACCTCGAAGCCGGTCTGCTTGCTCTTCACCGTCGCGCCCGCCTCCATGACCGCGAGGGTGTCGCCCTCGCGGAGGCCCTGGTGCTTGCCGCCGGTGATGAACAGCTGCGCGCCCTGCACCTCGAGGATGTCCGTGCGCCAGGGGCGATCGGCGAGCGTGGCCGCCAGGCGATCGATGACGTCGGAGATGGCCGCGGCGATGGCGCGGTCGTTGAGCGTGGCGTCGTACTCGGAGTGGCTGCCGAACCCGGCGATCTCGCCCGACTCGGTGCTCGCCTCGCCGGCCCCGATCGCGGAGAAGTAGGCGTGGCCGGTCTTCACGTCCACGAGGCGGACGTCGACCTTGGCGTGCGCGAGCTGGACCTTGGTGCTGCTCAAGAACCCGCTCTTCCCGCCGACCGAGCGGCCGAACTCGGTGACCGAGCCGGTGATCACCGTGTCGGCCCCGACGAGCTTTCCGCCGGAGAGCTGCTGCTCGCGCTCGAGCTTCTGGAGATCCGGGCGCTCCAGGACGACGAAGTTCCCGGACATGATGAGCCGGGAGGCGAGCATGTCGGAGGCCTGCTTGCCGATCCGGTCGAGATCGGCGTCGTTCAGCAGCGACCGCCCGTAGTTCGTCTCGTTCGAGAAGCGCGCGATCGCGAGCTTCATCTTGTAGCGCTTGGCAGCGGGCGCCCGGCGCGCCTCCTGCGCGGACAGCTGCGCCGCCTTCGGCACCGGCGACTCGGCCGGCGCGGGCTTCTCCGACACCGTCGCGCAGGCCTGCAACAGCAGGGCGGCGCCGGCGGCGATCCCGATCCTTCTCATCGTTCCCCTCCACCGCGCAGAGGCGCGGGCGAGCACGGACGCGCAGTCTCTCACGGAGGGCCCATCACCGGGCGAGAACTCCACGCCGGGTGGTGTCCCGTGACCGTGGGTGAGGTGGGTGTGCGCGCGCGGCGCACGCGGCCGCTCGCGAGCGGAGCTCGCCCGCGGCCGGAACGACGCGTGGGGGGGTAGCGCCCCGCGCCGCTACTTGTCGCCCTGGAAGATGAGGGGCAGGCCGCTCTTCGGGCTGCCCACGATCACGACCTTGGCGTTCGGGCTCGCCGCGAGCCGCTCGGTGGCCTCGATCCCCTTGAACTGCAGGTACTCCGGCGTGAGGCCCTGGCGCACGATGTTCTGGTACTTGAGGATGCCCTCCGCCTCGATCTGCTTGCGCTGCGCCTCCTGGCGCTCGCGATCGAGCGTGAACTTCATCTTCTGCGCGCGCTGCTCCTCGGCGAGCTTGTCGGAGATGGCGGTCTTGATCGCGTCGGGCAGCTCGACGTCGCGGACGAGCACCGCCTCGACCACGACGTGCTTCCCCTGGAGCGCCTTCGTCACCTCGGCGTAGATCTGCTGCTCGATCTCCTCGCGCTTCGTGGAGTAGATCTCCTCCGGCTGGTAGCGGCCGAAGACCTTGCGCGCCTCGGAGCGGACGATGGGCGCGATGAGCTTCGAGTCGTAGTCCGGGCCGATCTGGGTCTGGAGCTCGTACAGCTCCTGCAGCATCGGGCGGAAGCGGACGCTCGCGTCCACGCGCAGCGGCAGGCCGTTCGAGGAGAGCACCGAGAGCTGCTCCTTCATCTCGTGCACGCGCGTGTCGTAGGGGATGACGCTGTTCCACAGCGGCATCACGTGCATGCCCTCGTCGAGCACCTCCCGGCTCGTGCCGCCCCCGAGCGTCTTGAAGACGATCCCGCGGTGGCCGGAGTCGACCGTCGGGCAGCGGCAGGCCTCGAGGAAGGGCGCGACGGCGAGCGAGACGTAGAGCAGCGTACGGACGACCTGGCGCATGGGATCTCCTGGCTGGCGGGTAGCCTACCGCGCCGGCTGCGGCGCGGGGAGCACCTCTGGTGACAACCCTGCGTCCCTGAGCGCCGGGGCGAGCGTCGCGGCGTCGCCCTGCACGACGATCTGTTCGCGTCCCACGTTCACGGCCTGGGCGGCGGCCTGGATGCGCTCCGGCGTGAGCGAGGCGATCGAGGCCGGGAGGCCCTCCCACGCGTCGAGCGGCAGATCGGAGAAGAAGAGCTCCTCCACGGCGCCGATACGCTGGCTCGTCGTGTCGAACCGGAACGCCTGCCAGCGCGCGACGAGCCAGCGCGCGAGGTTCGCGTCCACCGAGGCGAGCGGACGCGCGGCGAGGTTCCTCACCGCGTCGAGCGCCGCCTGGATCGCGCCGGGGACCTGCCTCGCGTCGAGCGTCGCCCAGGTCGACAGCGTCGGCGCGTGTGGCAGTCCGCCGTGATGGATGAGGATCCGGCCGGCCGGGCCCGCGAGCGCGACGAGGCGCGTCCCGACGTCGTGCTGCACCGCCAAAAGGCCCGCCTCGTCCGAGCCCTTGCGCAGCGGGAGGCGGTAGGCGACCGCGACCGTGGCCAGCTCGGCGCCGGGCACGTCCACGAGGAGCACGTGCCGCCGCGCCGGCAGGGGCGGCGAAGCGTGCTCTCCCGGCGCCGAGGTGCGCCGCTTCCACCCGCCGAAGCGGGCCTCGACGTCCGCGAGCAGCTCCTTCGTGGGCATGATCTTGCCGGCGATGACGAGGAGCGAACGCTCGGGGCGGAGCTGCTCGAGGAGCCAGCGCCGGGCGGGCTCGGCCTTCAGCCCGGCGAGCGGCGCGCTCGCGAGGGGATCGTCCTCCGGCGAGTAGAGGGCGGACGAGATCGCGAGCCCGGCGCGCATCGACGCGCTCGTCGCCTCTCCCCTCGCCAGTGATGACGTCATGCCCTCGCGAACGGCGTCCACGCGGTCTCCGTCGAGGCTTCGCCGCGTCCAGCAGGCGAGCCGCCCGAGCATCTCCGGGAGCGCGTTCGCCGAGCCGCGCTCGCGGAAGGAGATCTTCTCCCGCCTGGGGAGGAACGGGCTCGCACGGCAGGTGTGCCCTCCCGCGAGCGTCCACGCCTTCTCCGAGGCCGCGAGGGCGATCGACGGCACGAGGGACCCTCCCGCACCACCCACGGGATCCGAGTCCACGAGGAGCCGGGCCTCCACGATCGGGCGCTCGCCGTGGGGCAGGACCACCACGCGGAGCCCGTTCGAGAGCCGCGTCTGGAAGGCCTCGCCGAGGCGAGGCGGGTCCAGGAGCTCCCGGACCTCGGTCGCGCCGGGCGCCGCGGCCCCCAGGGTACGGACGATCGGGATCCACGCGCCCGGCTCGTCGAGCGGCGCCTCCGTGGGCGGACCGCCGGCGCCGGGAAGCACCGCCACGGAGACCGCGCGCTCGACCGTGATCCACTTGCGGTAATACTCCTCGAACGATCGACCGAGCTGGGTCCGTGCCTCCCGGGCGAAGGCGGCGAGCGGGTCCGGCTCGCCGGTCGCGCGCAGCCTCCACGCCGCCTCCGGCCCCGGGCCCTCCTCCATGTCCCACAGCCCGACGTCGATCCGCCGCGCGAGCGCGCGGACGGCGACGTGCTGGGCGTAGTCGTCGAGCGCTCGCGCGTCGTACGCGGAGTGCAGGAGCGCGTTTCGCACGGGCGCCGCGTCCTCCGCGCTGCGCAGCTCGATCCGCGCGAGGAGCGCGGAGCCCTGGTGGCCGCGCTCGAGCGTGAGCGTCACCCCGGTGACCCGCGCGGCCAGATCGCCCTCACGGGCGCGCCAGAGGCGCTGCTGGAGGACGACGGTCGCGGCGAAGGCGCTCGCGCTCGTGCCGTCCTTCATCCCCGGGAGCGGCCACGCGAGCCAGAGGTGGGGCTTCGTGCCAGGGATCGAGCGAGTCTGCATGTCGGTCCAGAGGACCGGCTCCCGGCCGGCGACGGACGGTCGCTCGGCAGGGGAGACGCGTGGCTCGTCGGGTGCGCCGGTCGTCGCGAGCGCGCCGAAGGCGGCGAGGACCCGCCGGACGGCCTCGCTGGGTGCCTCGGGGACGCTCACGACGAGGACGAGGCGATCGGGGACGAGATGCTGGCTCGCCCAGGAGCGGACGTCCTCGAGCGTCAGCGCGCGCACGGACTCGGGCGTGGGCGGGGCGCGGTCGTAGCGCGTGCCGCGCCACGCGAGCGCGAAGACCGAGGCGCCCTCGGTCGCGCCTTGGTCCGCCGCGAGCTCGCGCGCGAGCGCCTCGCCCTCGCGCGCGACCTCCTCCTTCGTGATCCCCGCGAGCGGCTCGCGAAGCCGGTCCGCCTCGATCGCGAGCGCCTCGTCGAGCCGGGCGAGCCGCACGATCGACTGGAAGTCCGTCGAGTCGGCGCCGACCTTCGCGGAGTCGATGACGCCCGCCGCGAACAGCCGCTCCCGCAGCCGGAGCCCGCCGCTCGCCGGAGCGGCGACCGCGGTGAGCCGCGCGGCGAGCCGCGCGAGGCCTTCCTTCCCGCGGGGATCGTCCGCGTCTCCGACGTCGTACGACGCGATCACCGTCGCGCGCTTCGCGTGCGAGGTCCTGAACGCAACGAGCCGCAGCCCGGTCGGATAGGTCGCGAAATGACCCTGGTACCGGAACGGCTCGACCGGCGGGCGCTTCACGCTCGTGGCGCAGGAGAGCGCGGCGCAGGCGAGGGCCACGAGGGGGAGGCGCATGCCCCGAAGCCCTAGCACGCTCGGTGACGGTGCGTCGAGGATCGCACTCCGGGCGCGGGGCCCGGAACGCTGCGGCCTAAACCCCCTACCACCCCCCCCCCCCCCGCCGCCCCCCCCCCCCCGCCGGGGCGACGCCGCGGAAGCGGCGAAGCCGCTCGCGGCGGCGCACGGGACCCGGCGAGCGGGGGTGGGCCCCCGACGAGCTTCGCTCGGCGGGGCGGGGGACGCAGTCCCCCGTTCGAACATGGCTAAACGACAGCGTGATTCGCGTCACCGAAGGTGATCGCGAATCACGAACTGTCGTTTAGAACGCGCGCTCGGTGAGCGATCCCGCCGCCTCGCGCAGCGCCCGGCGGTGCACGCCGTCGGGCACCTCCTCGAGCGCGGCGAGCGCGCTGCGGGTGTGCTCGCGGGCGAGCGCGCGCGCGTCCTCGACGCCGCCGACGCGCTTCACCACCTCGACCACGTCGGCGGCGACGGCGTCGCCGTCGTCCTGGCCGTCCACGAGCGCGGCGAGCCGCTCGCGCAGCCGGGGCTCGGCCTCGCAGGCCCGGATGAGGGGGAGCGTCGCCTTGCCCTCGATGAGGTCCGTTCCGAGGCGCTTGCCGAGGAGCTTCGGGTCGGCGGCGTAGTCGAGCGCATCGTCCACGAGCTGGAAGGCGATGCCGATGCCCTCGCCGAACCGGACGAGCGCCTCCGGCACGTGCCCGACCTCGCCGGCCGCCCACGCGCCCGCCGCGGCGGCCCAGCCGAAGAGCGAGGCGGTCTTGCCGATCACGACGTCGAGGTAGTCCTTCTCGGTCGCGGCGAAGGAGCTGCGGAGCGAGAGCTGGAGCACCTCGCCCTCGACGAGCCTGCGCATCGTGGCGAGCAGCGTCGGGAGCGCCGCCGAGCGGGCGGGCTCCGCCGAGACGATCTCGAGCGCGCGGGTGAGGAGCCAGTCGCCGGAGAGGACCGAGACGGCGTTGCCCCAGATGACGCGCGAGGCGGGCTGGCCGCGCCGCAGCGGGCCGTCGTCGATCACGTCGTCGTGGAGGAGCGTCGCCGAGTGGGTCAGCTCGGCGGCGACCGCGTACGGCACCGCGGCGCGCATCTCGCCGCCGCAGGCGCCGCAGGCGAGGAGCGTCACCATGGGACGGATGCGCTTGCCGCCCGCCGAGACCAGGTGGCGCGCCGCGGCGCGGAGCTTCTCCTCGGCGTCCTCGGTCGCGCGGGTGAGCTGCTCCTCGAGCGCGACGAGGCTCTCCGGCAGCGCGGGGACGTCTGCGAGGGCGGCCTGCGCACGCTCGGGGCGGACGCCGCGCTCTGCGCTCGCGTCGAGCTGGGACAGGATGGCCTGCTCACTCGCTGCCACGGGGAGCCTCCGGGGACCGGCGCTTTCAACGAAAGTTGAACGGCATATAACGCGGGCGGCGCCGCGGGGTCAACGAATGCCCGACCCTCATTCGTAGTGCCGCACCGCCGGCCAGACCTCGGCGAGCGGGCGCGTCGCGCCGCGGCAGATCCAGATCCAGCGCGCGTCCTCGTAGGGCATCGTCCACGGGCTCGAGGGCAGCCTCGCGGCGAGCGTGCGCTCGCGGTACAGACCGGCGCCGCAGTCCTCGTGCGCATCCGAGACGACGATGAGCGGATCGCCACCCGTCGCCGGCGGGCCCCACAGGAAGTACTGGTTGTGACCGGAGACGACCGGCGCCCCGAGCCCCGGCGCGTGCACCTCGAGCGCCGCCGCCTCGCCGTAGTTCTGCGCGAACACGGCGGCGCGGGCGCGCGCCTCGGGCGGGAGGCCGCGCGTCACGTCCGCGACGGCGGCGGCGAGCGCCTCCCATCCGTGCTGGTCCGCGAAGATTTGCGGCAGCGCGCCGTACGCGTGCCGCTCGAGCGGCGCCGGCTTCAGCCCGAGCGCGGCCTGGTAGCGGACGAAGGCCTCGACGGGCAGGAGCGGGATCGCGAGGGGGAGCCCGATCGCGCCCGTGACCGCGATCGCACAGAGCGCCGCGAGGCGCGCCGCTCCGCGCCGGAGCGCCCGCTCGATCCCGACGCCGCCCGCGGCGAGCAGCATCGGCAAGGCGGGCGCGGCGTAGTAGGCCTTCCCGCGCGTGGCGACGAGGGTGGCGAGGTACAGGGCTCCCCCGATGGCGAGGAAGCGGAACGGCCGCGCCCGCTCGGCGAGGAGGAGCCAGGCGAGGCCGCCGAGCCACACGGGCGCGGCGAGCGGGCCGGGCTCGAGGAGGAGCGAGCGCGCGAAGCCGCCGAGCGAGAAGGGCGCGTTCTTCTCGAGCTGTCCGTTCCGGACGAGCTCCAGGAACGGCAGGCCGTGCGCCGCCTGCCACAGGACGTTCGGCAGGACGAGGACCGCGCCGAGCGCTGCGCCGGCGAGCGCCCATCGCGTCGCGAGCGCGCGTCGCGCCGGCGTGGCGAGGAGGCCGGCGAGGAGCCCGAGCGCGAGCAGCGCGGACGTGTACTTGAGGAGCGCGCCCGCGGCGGCGACGGCGCCGGCGAGGAGCCACCACCGAGGGGAGTCGCCCAGCACGAGCCGGACGAGCACGCAGGCGAGCGCGATCATCGCGAGCGGCTCGAACGCGTTCATCGTGAGGTAGTGGCCGAGCCCGGCGAGGAGCGGCGAGGCCGCCAGGGCCACGCCGGCGAGCGCCGCCGCGAACGCGCCGCCGCCGAGGCGTCGCGCGAGCCGCGCGGCGAGGAAGACCGTGGCGGCCGAGGCGAGCCACGCGGGGAGCCGCAGGCCGGGGACCCAGGTGCCGAAGAGCGCGTGCGCGACCCGGGCGACGAGCGCGATCCCGGGCGGCTGATCGACGTACCCCCACCCGAGCCGCTCGCCGCAGACGATGAAGTAGAGCTCGTCGCGGAAGATGCCGTAGCGGCCGCCGGCGGCCACGTGCAGCGCGAAGGTCGCGGCCGCGAGGGCGGCGGGGAGGAGGCGCGCCGCGCGGCCGCCCTCGGGTGCGGGGACGTCGGAGAACTCGGAGGGAGGAACCACCGCGGGCGAGCTCACGCGCGCGAGCCTACGGTGCCGCCCTCACTCCCGCCACTCCTCGAGCACCACGTCGTCATAGAAGACCTGACCCTCGTAGTAGTTCACGTGCGGGTCGCCGAACATGAACCAGTCCGGCCAGGTGCCGCCCGCCGGCCAGCGCGGAAACTCCGGTCCCACGAAGGAGCCCGTGTCCACGCAGCCCGCGGCGCCGGCGGCCTCGGCGGCGTCCACGGGGTAGTGCCAGAGGCACGTCTGTGCGGCGTCCACGCTCGCGCGGTAGGTCTGGTCGCCGCCGTAACGGAAGCGGCCCGAGATCTCGAGCGTGTAGCGCGGGCCGTCGCGCTCGATCGTCACGCGGTACCAGGTGTCCGGCAGGTACGCGTCCACGGCGCGTATCGCGCCGGAGGGCTGCCACGCGCCGTTCGAGAAGGAGAGGAACGCGTTGCCCGTCTTCGCGTCGCCCGGGCGCGAGCCGTCGAGCGCGATCATCATGATCGGGTGCTCGCCCGACGCGACGAAGCCGCTCCCGGTCCACACCTCCATCCACGGTGGGTAATGGTTGTCCGAGTCCACGACCACCTTGCGGTGGTGGTGGATCCAGGTGTTGTCGTGCGGCCGCGGGAGCGCGTCGAGGATGGTGAGCCAGTAGAAGCCGTTCTGGCTCGTCGCGCTCTCCCCCGGCCACCAGGGGCCGGCGGTCTCGTCGCCTCTGTCGTAGCCGTTCAGGCCGGGCTTCCCGTCGCCGAACGCGGCGTAGCCGACGCGCAGCGAGATGCGGTAGCGCGCCGGGAGCGGCTGCGTCGGGCGCACGACCGTCCCGTCCGTGTGCTCGGGCGAGCGGAGGCGCAGGACGTGGTTCGTTCCGCCGGCGGGATCGGCCACCACCGCGGCGCGGTCGGCGAGCGCCGCGTCGGCGCGGCGCGAGTACGACTCGAGCGTGAGCCAGCCGCTCGCGCCGAATGGCTCCGTGGCGCGGAACGCGGCGGGCGGGGTCACGCCGCGCGCCACGAAGAAGGCGCCGCCGTCGGCGAACGGGCCGTCGTCGGGCACCGGGTCGGGAGCGAAGGTGCCCGCGGGCAGGTCGCCGCCCTCGAAGTCCTCTCGCGCGACGACCGCCCAGCCCGGCGTCGTCGGGGTGCCCCCACCTCCGCCGCCTCCGCCGCCTCCACCTCCGCCGGTCCCCCCGCCGCCGTCCGTGCCGCCCCCCGACGGCTCGCCGGTCGAGCCGCCGTTCCGGCAGCCGGCGGCGGAGAGGGCGAGGAGGAGCATCGCGCAGAGCAGGCGGAGGAGCGGCATGGCCGTGGTAGGTTGCGCACGTGCCGGTCGTGAAGCTCGTCCTCGAGTACGACGGGACCCGCTACGTCGGCTGGCAGGTCCAGCCCAACGGCCCGTCGATCCAGGCCGAGGTCGAGCGGGCCCTCGCGACGCTCCACAAGGAGCCGCGGCGCGTGACCGCGGCGGGGCGCACCGACGCGGGGGTGCACGCCCGCGGCCAGGTCGTCTCCTTCCCGGAGGCGCGGCCGCTGCCGCTCTCCGCCTACGTGAAGGGGATGAACGCGCTCCTCCCCGACGACGTCGCCGTCCGCACGGCGAGCGTCGAGCCGGACGGCTTCGATGCGCGCCGGAGCGCGCGTGGCAAGCGCTACCGCTACGTCGTCCTGAACCTCGAGACGCGCGCGCCGCTGTCGCGCCTCCAGGCGTGGCAGCTCTTCGGCGCGCTCGACGTCGGCGCGATGCGCGCGGCGTCGCGCCACCTGCTCGGTCGCCAGGACTTCGCTGCCTTCCAGGCGGCCGACTGCGCCTGCGAGCACGCCGTCCGCGACGTGCACCGGCTCGACGTGCTCGGCGAGGCGGGAGGGCGGGTGGAGCTGGTCGTCGAGGCGACGGCCTTCGTGAAGCACATGGTGCGGAACTTCGTCGGCACGCTCGTGGAGGTCGGGAAGGGCAGGCGGAGCGCGGACTCCATGCCCGCGCTCGTCGCGAGCCGCGACCGCACCCGGGCCGGAAGGACCGCACCGCCGCAGGGGCTCTTCCTCGAGGAGGTCTTCTACTGATTGGACCTCGCGCGGCGGCCCGCCGCGCGCGTTGACTCGCGAGTCGGCGCTCGCCGGCCCCGCCGCCTCGACGGGCCCATCCCGTGTGCTACGCTCCACGGTTCCTTTCCAAGCGAGGAGTCATGAGCCAGAAGAAGCTGAAGGTGGGCGTGCTCGGCGCGACCGGCATGGTCGGCCAGCGGTTCGTCGCGCTGCTCGAGAACCACCCCTGGTACGAGGTGACGCTCGTGGCCGCGAGCGCGAACTCCGCGGGCCAGAAATACGCCGACGCGGTGAAGGGGCGCTGGGCGCTCAAGACCGCGATCCCGGCCGCGACCGCCGCCCTCAGCGTGAAGAACGCCTCCGCGGTCGACGAGATCGCCCGCGAGGTGGACTTCGTCTTCTGCGCCGTCGACATGTCCAAGGAGGAGACGGCGAAGCTCGAGGAGGACTACGCGCGCCGCGAGACGCCGGTCGTGTCCAACAACTCCGCGCACCGCGGCACGCCCGACGTGCCGATGATGGTGCCCGAGGTGAACCCCGAGCACGCCGCGGTGATCGAGGCGCAGCGCAAGCGGCTCGGCGCCGCGCGCGGCTTCATCGCCGTGAAGCCGAACTGCTCGATCCAGAGCTACGTGCCGGCGCTCCACCCGCTCATGAAGTTCGGGCCGAAGCGCGTCGCGGTCTGCACCTACCAGGCGATCAGCGGCGCCGGGAAGACCTTCGAGAGCTGGCCGGAGATGGTCGACAACCTCATCCCCTTCATCAAGGGCGAGGAGGAGAAGTCCGAGCAGGAGCCCATGAAGATCTGGGGCCGGCTCGAGGGCGGCCGGATCGAGAAGGCGAAGGACCCGATCATCACCGCGCAGTGCATCCGGGTGCCCGCCTCCGACGGGCACATGGCGGCGGCGTTCGTGACCTTCGAGCGGAAGCCCGACCGCGCCGAGGTCATCGAGCTGTGGCGGAGCTGGGAGCCGAAGCCCCAGAAGATGGGGCTCCCCTCGGCGCCGAAGCCGTTCCTCACCTACTTCGAGGAGGACTCGCGGCCGCAGACGAAGCTCGACCGCGACATCGGCGGCGGCATGGGCGTCGCCATCGGCCGGCTGCGTCCCGACGCGCTCTTCGACTACCGGTTCGTGTCGCTCTCGCACAACACGGTGCGCGGCGCCGCGGGCGGCGCGGTGCTCACGGCGGAGCTCCTCACGGCCGAGGGCTGGATCCAGGCGAAGTAGCGCGCTCCGGTCGCGACCTGCGGCGCCGTGCCGTCCCGCGCCCGCGGGGCGCGCGGCGCCGCGCTGCGTCCGGCGTCGCTCACTGCGGGATCGGCGGCGCTCAGGCGTGGACCTCACGGTGCCTGAGCCACGGCACCTGCAGCCGGCTCTCGCGCTTCATGAGCCGCTCGTCCACCGAGAGCGGCCCGGCCCCGCCGATGAACAGCGCCAGCAGCCCGGCGAGGAAGAGGAGGTTCACCTCGATGCCCGGCATCCCGAACACCGGGCCCTTGTCGGTCATCCCGGTGATCTGGATGTAGCCGAAGCCGTACGGCGCGTGAACCCTGATCATCGCGACGAGCATCTCGAGCGAGAGCAGGAGGGCGACGAGCCAGGTGGCGGCGCCGACGATGAGCGCGATCCCGCCGAAGAACTCGACGATGCCTCCCACCCAGGCCATGAGCGCGGGCAGCGGGATCCCGAGCTGGGCGAGCATGCCCTGGAACTCGGCGTGCCCCGCGGCGGTGAGCTTCGGGGCGCCGTGGTACATGAACGAGATCCCGAGCAGGATGCGGAGCGGAAGCGGCCAGTAGTGTTCGAGGTGGCGATCCATCGCAGCGACCTCCTGGCGGCGAGGGAGCTGCCGCCTCTGGATCCATAGCTGCGCCGGCCTCCGCAGCAACCCGGAGTCACGCCGCTCCTCGCGCGCCGCTCGCCCTGCGCCGGTGCGCGGCGCCGCGTGATGGGCGCACGACCGGCCGCTCCGCGGCCTCCCGGGCGCCACGCCGCGCGGCCGCAGCCTCATGCCGAGTTGCCGTGCGGACGCCGCGCCGGTACAGAAGCACGGCCCCGCAAGCTCCGGAGAGCCCGATGCACCTCGACCCTGCCCGCGAGATCGCCCCCGGCGTCGTCCTCCTCGACTCGGGCTACGTCCGCCCGAAGCTCGCCGCCTGCTACGTCGTCCGGGGCGACGCGTCCGCCGCCGTGATCGAGACCGCGGCGTCCTCGTCCGTGCCGCGCATCCTCGAGGCGCTCGCCGCGTTCCGCATCGCGCCCGCGGACGTCTCGCACGTGGTCGTCACGCACGTGCACCTCGACCACGCGGGCGGCGCGGGGAAGCTCATGGAGGCGCTCCCTCGCGCGACGCTGGTCGCGCACCCGCGCGGCGCGCGCCACCTCGTCGATCCGTCGAAGCTCATCGCGGGCACCGCCGAGGTCTACGGTGAGGCGCGCTTCCGGGAGCTCTACGGCGACATCCCGCCCATCCCCGCGGCGCGGGTCGTCGAGGCGCCGGACGGCCACGAGGTGGATCTCGGCGGCCGCGTGCTCCGCATGCTCGACGCCCCCGGTCACGCGAAGCACCACCTCGTCGTCCACGATCCCGCGACGCGCGGCTTCTTCACCGGCGACGCGTTCGGCATCTCCTACCGCGAGGCCGACTCCGCGAAGGGGCCCTTCGTGTTCCCGACCACGACGCCGGTGCAGCTCGATCCGGCCGCGCTGCGGCGGACCGTGGAGCGCATGCTCGCGGAGAAGCCCGAGCGCATCTACCTCACGCACTTCGGGATGCTCGAGGGGGAGATCCCCCGCGCCGCCGCCCAGCTCCTCGAGGGCCTCGACGAGCACGTGCGGCTCGCGCGCGCGGCGCCCTCCGGGCCCGGCCGTCACGCCGCCCTGCGCGAGGCGCTCGCCGGTCAGCTCCTCCGCGGCCTCGCCGCGCACGGCGCGCCGCTCGCGCGCGAGGAGGCGCTGGCGGTGTACGGGGTGGACCTCGAC
The DNA here is from genome assembly GCF_022690745.1 of Anaeromyxobacter sp. SG64. NCBI lineage: Bacteria > Pseudomonadati > Myxococcota > Myxococcia > Myxococcales > Anaeromyxobacteraceae > Anaeromyxobacter > Anaeromyxobacter sp. SG64. The sequence goes on from NZ_JALCZB010000010.1 coordinate 27,128, forward strand.
CTCAACGCGCAGGGGCTCGAGGTCTGGCTCGACGCGCAGGCGTAGTGATCGTACGGGGGCTGCGCCCCCGCCCCGTCGGCGGCTCACCGCCGTCGCCGGGGCCCCACCCCTGCTCGGCGGGGCCCGTGAGCCCGTGCGCCCGCGTTCGCGGGTGCGCCCGGGCTCCCCGCCGGGAGGGGGCGTTGCCCCCTCCCCGTGCGTTGCACGGGGCCCCTCCCCGGTTCGACCACCTATCAATGCACGAGCGCCTCGCCCTCGACGGCGCGGGCGCCCTTCGCGAACGTGATGTTCCCGTCCGGCCCCTCGTCCACCACGACGTGGTCGCCGGCCTTGAACTCGCCGCGCAGGAGCTTCGTCGCGAGCGGGTCCTGGATCATCCGCTGGATGGCGCGCTTCAGGGGGCGCGCCCCGTAGACCGGGTCGTAGCCCGCGTCGGCGATGGCCTCGCGCGCCGCAGGCGAGAGCTCGATCGTGATGCGCCGCTCCTCGAGGAGCTTGCGCAGGCGCGCGAGCTGGATCTCCACGATGCGCCCGACGTGCTCGCGCGACAGCGGGCGGAAGACCACGATCTCGTCCACCCGGTTCAGGAACTCCGGCCGGAACTCCGCGCGCAGGTTCTCGAGCGCCGCCTCCCGGATCGCCGAGACGTCGGCCCCCGGGCGGCCGGCGAGCCGCTGGATCTCCTGCGAGCCGATGTTGGAGGTCATGATGACGACCGCGTTCCGGAAGTCGACGGTGCGCCCCTGGCCGTCGGTGAGCCGGCCGTCGTCGAGGATCTGGAGGAGCACGTTGAAGACGTCGTGGTGCGCCTTCTCGATCTCGTCGAAGAGGATCACCGCATACGGCCGGCGGCGGACCGCCTCGGTGAGCTGGCCGCCCTCCTCGTAGCCGACGTAGCCGGGGGGCGCGCCGATGAGCCGCGACACGGCGTGCTTCTCCATGTACTCGCTCATGTCGAGGCGGACCATCGCGGCCTCGTCGTCGAACAGGAACTCGGCGAGCGCGCGGGCGGTCTCCGTCTTCCCGACGCCGGTGGGCCCGAGGAAGATGAACGAGCCGATCGGCCGGTTGGGATCCTGGAGGCCCGAGCGCGCGCGGCGCACCGCCGCCGAGACCGCCTGCACCGCCTCGTCCTGGCCGACGACGCGCTCCCGCAGCCGGTCCTCCATGCCGAGGAGCTTCTCGACCTCGCCCTCGACGAGCTTCGAGACCGGGATGCCGGTCCACTTGGAGACCACCTCGGCGATCTCCTCGGGCGTGACCTCCTCCTTCAGCATCGCGCCGTCGCGCTGCAGGCCGGCGAGGCGCTCCTGCAGCTCCGCCACGCGCCGCTCCACCTCCGGGAGCCGGCCGAACTTGATCTCGGCGGCCTTCTGGAAGTTCGCCTCGCGCTCCGCCTTCGTCTGCTCCTGCTTCAGCCCGTCGATCTCCTGCTTCGCCTGCGCGAGGTCCTGGATGACCGCCTTCTCCGCGTCCCAGCGGCTCTTGAGGCGCGCGAACTCCTCGTTCAGCGCGGCGAGCTCCTTCTCCGCCTGGCCGAGCCGGTGCCGCGAGGCCTCGTCCTGCTCCTTCTGCAGCCCCTGCCGCTCGATCTCGAGCTGTGCGATGCGGCGGCGCACCTCGTCCACCTCGGTCGGCATCGAGTCGATCTCGATGCGCAACCGGCTCGCCGCCTCGTCGACGAGGTCGATGGCCTTGTCAGGCAGGAAGCGGTCGGTGATGTAGCGGTGGCTGAGCCGCGCCGCCTCGACGAGCGCCGCGTCCTGGATGCGGACCTTGTGGTGCAGCTCGTAGCGGTCCTTGAGGCCGCGCAGGATCGAGATGGTGTCGGCCACCGACGGCTCGCCCACGAACACCGGCTGGAAGCGCCGCTCGAGGGCGGGGTCCTTCTCGACGTGCTTGCGGTACTCGTTCACGGTGGTGGCGCCGATCGCGTGCAGCTCGCCGCGCGCGAGGGCGGGCTTCAGCATGTTGCCCGCGTCCATCGCGCCCTCGGCGGCGCCGGCGCCGATGATGGTGTGCATCTCGTCGATGAAGAGGATGATCTGGCCCTCGGACGAGACGACCTCCTTGAGGACGCCCTTCAGCCGCTCCTCGAACTCGCCGCGGTACTTCGCGCCCGCGACCATCGCGCCGAGGTCGAGCGCGAGGAGGCGCTTCCCCTTGAGCCCCTCGGGTACGTCGCCGTCCACGATGCGCCGGGCGAGCCCCTCGACGATGGCGGTCTTGCCGACGCCCGGGTCGCCGACGAGCACGGGGTTGTTCTTCGTGCGGCGGGAGAGGATCTGGACGACGCGGCGGATCTCGTCGTCGCGCCCCACCACCGGATCGAGCTTCCCCGCCTTCGCGAGCGCGGTGAGGTCCTTCGCGTACTTCTCGAGGGCGCGGTACTGGCTCTCGGCCTCGGGCGACGTCACGCGCGCCCCGCCGCGCACGTCCTGGAGCGCGGCGACGATCCGGTCCGGCGTCGCCCCCGAGGCGCGCAGCGCCTCGCCCGCGCCGGTCTTCTCCTCGGCGGCGGCGAGCAGGAGGTGCTCGGTCGAGACGTACTCGTCCTTGAGCCGCTTCGCGGCGTCCTCGGCGCGGTCGACGAGCTTCGCGAGCCGGTTCGCGAGGTACGGCTCCGCGCCGGAGACCTTGGGCACGGTGCGCAGCTCGTCCTCCACGCGCGAGGCGACGAGCGACGGCTCCGCGCCGATCTTCTCCAGGATGGGCGTCGCGGTCCCCTCCGGCTGGGAGAGGAGGGCGAGCACGAGGTGCTCGACGTCGATGGCCTGGTGGTCGCGGCGGCGCGCCTCGCTCTGGGCGGCGGCGAGCGCCTCCTGGGCCTTCACGGTGAGCTTTTCCATTCGCATGGCGCGAACGTAAGACCGCGGGGGGGCTTGGCAAGCAGCGCCGCCGCGGCAGGAAAGCCGGAATTGCATCGCTCCGGCTCGTGTAGAGTCGAGGCCCGCCCGGGGATGGGCGCCTCCATGGTGGACGATCTGACCCTGCCTCGCGCGGCCTCGCGACCGCCCACCGCCTCGTCCGGGCTGCGGCTCGCGTGGCTCGTCGCGCTCGCCGCGCCCCTCGTCATCCTCCTCGCGCTGCCCGGGCTGCACGAGCCGCTCTCTGCGGCCCGGTACCTCCCCGTCCACACCGTCCTCGAGCTGCTCGTCGTCGGCGTGGCGTTCGCCACGTTCGGCGTGCAGTGGTTCGCGGCCCGCGAGTTCCCGGATCGACGGGCGCAGGTGATCGGCCCCGCGTTCCTGGCGGTGGGGCTCTTCGAGGCCCTGCACCTGCTCACGTTTCCGGGGATGCCGGGCGTCGGGGGCCCGGGGACGACCGAGCGGGGCATCTACTACTGGTTCCTTGCCCGCCTCTGGACCGTGGGGACGCTCGTCTGGGTCGCGCGGCTCCCGCCGAGCGATCGGAGCCTGCGGCCGGGCAGGGCGCGCCTGCTCGTCCCCCACCTCGTCGCGGTCACGGCCTTCGTCGCGGTCGAGCTCGCCTTGCCGGGCGATCGGGCCTTCTTCTACGTGGAGGGAGGCGGGCTCACGTCCGCGAAGGTCGGGCTCGAGCTCTTCGTCGCGGCGGTCGCGCTCGTGGGCGCGCTCGTGCACCACCGCGCCGCCCGCGCCGGCGACCGCGGCGCCCGCACGCTCGCGGCGGCGCTCGCGGTCACCGTCCTCTCCGAGCTCTCCCTCACCCTCTACGCGCGCCCGTTCGATCCGGTGCACGTGCTCGGGCACGCGTACCTGGTGCTCACCTTCTTCCTCATCTTCCGCGCGCTGTTCGTGGGCGCGGTGGTCGCTCCGCACCGCGAGCTCGTCGCGCTGCGGAGCCACATCGAGAACGAGCTCAACGTCACCATCGCCGAGCTGCGCGCGACGAAGGAGAGCCGCGAGGACCTGCTCCGCGCCGTCTCTCACGACCTGCGCAACCCGCTCCAGATCGTGCTCCTCAAGGCGCAGGTGCTCGGCCGCCACGGGGCGAAGCCGGGCGCGGCGGAGAAGGCCGCGCGCGACATCGCGCTCGCGGGCAGGCGGATGGAGCGGATGCTGCGCGATCTCGCCGACGCGGCGCGCCTCGAGAGCGGCGCCGCGCTCGCGCTCCAGCGCGCCGCCGTGGACGTGCGCGCGTTCGTGGCGGAGGCGATCGAGCTCAACCGCGGGGTGTTCGACCCGCAGCGCCTCGAGGTCGCCGTGCCGGACGGCCTCCCGCCGGTGCACGCCGATCCCGACCGGCTCGACCGCGTCCTCGTGAACCTGGTCGGGAACGCGCTCAAGCACACCGCCGGCCGCGTCGTCGTGAGCGCCAACCCGGCCGGCGCCTTCGTGCGGATCTCCGTCATGGACGAGGGGCCCGGGATCGCGCCCGAGGACCAGCAGCGGATCTTCCAGCGCTACGTGCGAGGTCCCGGGCGGGAGGCCGACGGGCTCGGCCTCGGGCTCTACATCGTGCGGCGGCTCGTCGAGGCTCACGGGGGCGAGGTCGAGCTCGTGAGCGCGCCCGCGGCGGGCAGCACGTTCAGCTTCACGCTGCCCGTCGCGACGCCCGGTTGACGGCGCTGCGTCCGGGCGCCACGGCCCCCGGCCGGACCTTGCGGCCGTGCGCGCGGGGTCACATGCCTGCCGCTGGGCCGTTCCCCCTATGACGAGCACGCACCCCGCGATCCTCTCCGTCGGCCGCGCGCTGCCCCCGAACTTCGTGGATCAGGAGACGCTCATCGCGGCCCTGTCCGCGTACTGGGGCGCGCGGCACTTCAACGTCGAGCGTCTCGCCGATCTGCACCGCGCTGCACGCGTGGGCGGCCGCCACCTCGCCCTTCCGCTCTCCGAGTACCCGGCGCTCGACTCGTTCCGGAAGACCAACGACGCGTTCATCCGGGTCGGGAGCGAGCTGGGCGCGGCGGCCGTGTCGGAGGCGCTCGCGCGGGCGGGCGTCACCCCGCGCGAGGTGGACCATCTCTACTTCGTGACCGTCACCGGCGTCGCCACCCCCTCGCTCGACGCGAAGCTCGTGAACCGGCTGGGGATCTCGCCCTCGGTGAAGCGGACGCCGATCTTCGGCCTGGGCTGCATGGCGGGCGCGGCGGGGCTCGCCCGGGCCTCGGACGCCCTGCGGGCGTTCCCCGGCGAGGTGGCGGTGCTCGTCTCGGTCGAGCTCTGCTCGCTCACCCTCCAGCGGGAGGACACCTCCATCGCGAACGTCATCGCGAGCGGCCTGTTCGGGGACGGCGCGGCGGCGGTGGTGCTCCAGGGCGGCGAGCGCGCCCCCGCGCCCGACCACGCGCCGCGGATCCTCGCGACCCGCTCGGTGTTCTACCCGGACACGGAGTGGGTGATGGGGTGGGACGTCGTCGACACGGGCTTCAAGGTGGTCCTCTCCGCGAAGGTGCCGGAGGTGATCCAGGCGAACGTCGGCGGAGACGTGGATCGCTTCCTCGCCGCGAACGGGCTCTCGCGCGGCGACGTGCGCCACTTCATCGCCCACACCGGCGGGCCGAAGGTGCTCGAGGCCTTCCGCCGCGCCCTCGACCTGCCGGAGGCGGCGCTCTCCCGGTCCTTCCGTTCGCTCCAGGAGGTCGGCAACCTCTCCTCCGCCTCGGTGCTCTTCGTCCTCGGCGACCTGCTCGACGCGGGCGAGGCCCGCCCCGGAGACGTGGGCCTCCTCGCCGCGATGGGCCCGGGCTTCTCGGCCGAGCTCGTCCTCCTCCGGTGGTGACCATGACGGATCGTGAAGCAAGGGTGGCGCACGAGATCCTCCGCATCGCGCGCGACGAGCTCCGGCTCGGCGACGCCACGCCCGCGCCCGACGCGGCCCTCGCGGGCGCGCTCGACTCGCTCCAGCTCCTCTCGCTCGTCGTCGCCGTGGAGGACCGCTTCCGGATCGTCCTCGAGGACGACGACGCGGCCGGAACGCGCACGCTCGCGGATCTCGCGCGGCTCGTCGCGGCGCGCTCGGACGCGGCGCTCATCCCCGCCCAGGCGCCGGAGCCGGCCCGGTGAGGCTCGTGGGGCCACCGGCGCCCGCGCCGCGCTCCCCGACGCTGGCGCACGCGCTCCGCGCGGCCGTGGGCCACCCGAGCGGCGTCACGTTCGTCGATCTCCACGAGCGCGAGCGCACGCTCCGGTGGGCCGAGGTCGCCGACCGCGCGGAGCGGGTGGCCGCCGCGCTCGCGGCGCGGGGCGTGGCGCCGGGCGATCGGGTGGCGATCGTGCTCCGCACGGAGCCCGCCTTCCTGGACGCGTTCTTCGGGGCGTGGCTCGCCGGGGCGGTGCCCGTGCCGCTCTATCCGCCGGTCAGGCTCGGCCGGATGGAGGAGTACCTCGCGCAGACGGCGCGGATGCTCGAGGTGTCGGGCGCGCGGCTCGTCGTCTCCTCCGGCGCGGTGCGGCGCCTCCTCGGCGGCGCCATCGCGCGGGCGGCGCCGCCGCTCGGCTGCGCCGACGCGGCGGAGCTCTCGCAGGAGACCGGTCGACTCTCGCGCGCCTCCGAGCCCGAGGCGCTCGCGCTCGTGCAGTTCTCGTCCGGCTCGACGGTGGACCCGAAGCCGGTCGCGCTCACCCACGCCGCGCTGGAGGCCCAGGTGGACGCGCTCGTCGAGCGGGTCCGGCCCGACGCGAACGACGCGCTCGTCTCCTGGCTGCCGCTCTACCACGACATGGGGCTCATCGGCTGCCTGCTCGCGGCGATGAGCTACCCGGGCCGCCTCGTGCTCATCGCGCCCGAGCACTTCCTCGCGCGCCCCGCGCTGTGGCTCCGCGCCATCGCGCGCCACCAGGGCACGATCTCGGTCGCGCCGAGCTTCGCTTACGCCTACTGCGCCGATCGCGTGAAGGACGCGGAGCTCGCCGGGCTGTCGCTCGGGAGCTGGCGCCTCGCGCTCGACGGCGCCGAGCCGGTCTCCGCGGAGGCGATGCGGAGGTTCGCGGCGCGCTTCGGGCCGCACGGCCTCGATCCGGCGGCGCTCGTGCCGGTCTACGGCCTCTCCGAGGCGGCGCTCGCGGTCACCTTTAGCCCGCGCGGGCGGCCGCTCGAGGGGCGCCGGGTCGATCCCGCGCGCCTCGCCCGCGACGGCACCGTCGCGCCCGGGCCGCGCGAGCTCGTCTCGGTGGGCCCGCCCATCGCGGGCGTCGAGGTGGAGATCCGCGACGAGGACGGAGCGCTCGCCGGGGAGGGCCGCCTCGGGCGCGTGTTCGTGCGCGGGCCGTCCCTCATGCAGGGCTACCTCGGCGATCCCGCCGCGACGCGGCGCGCGCTCTCGGGCGGCTGGCTCGACACGGGCGACCTCGGGTTCGCGCTCGGGGGCGAGCTGTACGTGCACGGGCGCGCGAAGGACGTCGTCATCGTGCGCGGCGCGAACCACGCGCCCGACGAGTTCGAGGCGGCCCTCGCGGGCGTGGCGGCGGTCCGGCCGGGCTGCGCCGTGGCGGTCGGCTTCGTCCCCCTCGGCGAGGGGGACGGCGAGGGCGGCGAGGCGCTCGCCATCCTCGCCGAGCGCGCGCGGGGGGCCCGGGACGACCCGGCGGCGGAGTCGGAGATCCGGCGGGCGGTGCTCGAGCGCACCGCGATCGCGCCGCACACGGTGCGCCTCCTCGAGCCGGGGACCCTGCCGCGCACCTCCTCCGGAAAGCTCCGGCGCGGGGAGGCCCTGCGGCGCTTCCTCGCGGGCACCCTCGTGCCGCCGCGCCGGGCGACGACGCTCCGGCTCGCGCTCGCGCTCCTGCGCGGCGAGCTCGCCCTCGCGCAGGCCCGGGTGCGCCGGCGGCGGCCCGCGTGAGAGGCCTCCTGCGCGACGCCGTGGTGGTGGGCGGCGGCCCCGCCGGGCTCGCCTTCGCGATCGCGGCGGCGCGGCGCGGGCTCTCGGTGACGGTGCTCGAGAAGCGCGAGGGGCCGGTGGACAAGGCGTGCGGGGAGGGGATCCTCCCCGCCGGCGTGCGGGCGCTCGCGGCGCTGGGGGTCACCGGCCGGCTCGACCCGGAGCACACCGCGGCCTTCCAGGAGATCCGCTGGATCGAGCGGCACGACGCGGCCCGGCTCAGGCTCCCGGCGCCTGGCGGGCTCGGAGTGCGCCGGACGGCCCTCTCGGCCGCGCTCTCGGCGCGGGCGCGGGAGGCGGGCGCGGAGCTCGTCCAGGGCGACGTGCACGCGCACCGGCGCGAGCGCGACCGGATCTGGGCGGTCTCCACCGCAGGCGACGTCCCCGCCAAGGTGCTCGTCGCGGCGGACGGGCTCTCCTCCGCGGTGCGCCGCCGCGAGGGGCTCGAGCGCTCCGCCTCCGGCCCCGCCCGCTACGGCGTCCGGCGCCACTTCGCCATCCCGCCCTGGGCGGAGGCGGTGGAGGTTCACTTCGGGCCGGGCGCGGAGGCCTACGTGACGCCCGTCGGCGCCCGGCGCGTCGACGTGGCCTTCCTGTTCGAGCGGCAGGGGCCGGTCGAGTACGAGGCGCTCCTCGCGCGCTTCCCCGCCCTCGCCCACCTGCTCGAGGGCGCACCCGCGATCACCGCGCCGCGCGGCGCGGGGCCGCTCGCGCGGCGGGCGCGCGCCCGGATCGCCGACCGGCTGGTGCTGCTCGGCGACGCGGCCGGCTACCTCGACGCGGTCACGGGGGAGGGGCTCTCCCTCGCGTTCGGCTGCGCGCTCGATCTCGCGGCGCTCCTGCCGGCCGCGCTCGGCGAGGGCGCGACGCGCGCGGCGCTCGCGCCGTACGAGCGCGCCTGGCGCCGCAGGTTCGCCCCTTACTGGGCGTGGACCCGGATCGTGCTCGGCCTGACGCGGCACCCTGCGCTCCGGCACCGCATGCTCGCGCTCGCCGCCTCGCGTCCGGCGCCGTTCGAGCGGGCGGTCCGCCTCGCCGTGGGGTGACCTCTCCCGGCGCCTCGAGCCGTGCGCCGCGAGCGCCCGGCCGAGCGGCGGGAGCCCCGGGCGCGACGGGGGTAGGCTCCGAAAGCGTTGCCCATCTCGACGATGCGCCGCGTTCGGGGTATGTCCCCCGTCCCCGCGGGCCCCGGAGTTCCCGGCGTCCGGCGGGCCACCCGCGGCATACCATCCGCCGCAAGGAGGGCTCATCATGCGCTGCACCGTCCTCGGCGCCGGCTCCTGGGGCACCGCGCTGGCCTCGCTCCTCGCGTCCAAGGGGTACACCGTCACGGCGTGGGACAAGGACCACGCCGTCATCGACGCGATCGCCAAGACCCACCGCAACGATCGCTATCTCCCCGGCACGCCGCTGCCGCCCTCGCTCCTCACCACCCCCGACATCACCCGGGCGCTCGAGGGGGCGGAGCTGGTCGTCGTCGCCGTCCCCTCCCACGCGGTGCGCCAGGTGGCCATCGAGGCCAAGCGCCACGTGCACGCCGGCACCCCGGTCGTCTGCGTCGCGAAGGGCATCGAGCTCGACACCCTCATGACCATGAGCGAGGTGCTCGAGGACGTCCTGCCGGTGCCGCTCCACCCCTACATCGCGGTGCTCTCGGGCCCGTCGTTCGCGAAGGAGGTCGCGAAGGGGCTCCCCACGGCGGTGACCGTGGCCGCGCGCTGGGACCGGGTGGCGAAGCAGGTCCAGGACGCGTTCCACACCCGCACCTTCCGCCCGTACACCTCGAGCGACGTCGTCGGCGCGGAGATCGGCGGCTGCGTGAAGAACGTGGTCGCGATCGCCGCCGGCATCTCCGACGGCCTCGAGTTCGGCGCGAACGCGCTCGCGGCGCTCATCACGCGGGGCCTCGCCGAGATCACCCGCCTCGCGGTCCGCAAGGGCGCGAACCCCCTCACCCTGTCCGGGCTCTCCGGCCTCGGCGACCTCGTGCTCACCTGCTCGTCGGACCTCTCCCGCAACCGCACCGTGGGGCGCGGGCTCGCCGCGGGGAAGACGGCCGAGCAGATCCAGAAGGAGCTCGGCCAGGTCGCCGAGGGGATCCGCAACGCCAAGAGCGCGCGCGACCTCGCGCGCCGGCTCGGCGTCGACATGCCCATCACGGACACCGTGTACCGGGTCCTCTACGAGAACGTCCCGCCGCGGGACGCGGTCACGGCGATCATGATGCGCGAGACGAAGCCGGAGATGTGACGCGGCTCGGCGCACGATCCCGAACCTGCGGTGGGCGTCCTCGCTCCTGCGCGGACGCGCGTGCGCTCGGCCGGAGCGTCCCCTAATCTATGCGAATGAGCCCCGACGCCTCCCGCGCGCTGTGCGGGACCCCCGACGAGTTCGAGCGCGGCTGCCGCCGCGACATGGATCGCGCCCGCGCGGAGGCCGACCGGCTGAAGGCGATGCCGGCGCCGCGCGCCGCGCCTGCGGCGCTCGCCGCCTTCGACGCCGCCTTCGGGGCGCTCTCCGACGCCGCCTCGCGCGCGAGCCTCGCCCGCAACGTCCACCCGGACCCGCGCATGCGGGACGCCGCCGAGCGCTCGGAGCAGGAGATCGACGCGCTCTCGACCGAGCTCTCGCTCGATCGCGGCCTGTACGACGCGATCGCGGCGCTCGACGTCTCCGGGGAGGACGGGGCGACCCGCTACTACCTCCAGAAGAGCCTGCGCGACTTCCGCCGCGCCGGCGTCGATCGCGACGAGGCCACCCGCACGCGCGTCCGTGCCCTCCGCGAGGAGCTCGTGCGGATCGGCCAGGAGTTCGGGCGCAACATCAAGGACGACGTGCGGCGCATCGAGCTCGCGCCGGCGGAGCTCGACGGGCTGCCCGAGGACTGGCGGCGAGCGCATCCGGCCGGCCCGGAGGGCAAGGTCGTCGTCACGACCGACAACACCGACTACGTGCCGTTCATGACGTACGCGCGGAGCGAGCGCGCCCGCGAGGCGCTCTGGCGCCTGTACCGCCTGCGGGGCCACCCGAAGAACCTCGACGTGCTCGCGCGCATGCTCTCGCGCCGCGCCGAGCTCGCGCGGCTCCTCGGCTACGAGAGCTGGGCGGCCTACGTCACCGAGGACAAGATGATCGGCAGCGACCGCGCCGCCGCCGAGTTCGTCGAGAAGATCGCCCGGGCCGCGGAGGCGCGGATGCGCCGCGACTTCGGGCAGCTCCTCGCCCGCAAGCGCGAGGACGTCCCCGGCGCCGAGCGCGTCGAGCCCTGGGACAGCGCCTACCTCCAGGAGCGCGTGAAGGCCGAGCAGTACGGGTTCGACTCGCAGTCGGTGCGCCCCTACCTCGACTACGCCCGCGTGAAGGACGGCGTCCTCGACGTCACGGGGCGGCTGTTCGGCATCGCGTACCGCCCGGTGCCCGACGCCCCGGTCTGGCACGCGGAGGTCGAGGCGTACGACGTGGTGGAGGGCGAGAAGCTCGTCGGGCGCGTCTACCTCGACATGCACCCCCGCGACGGCAAGTACAAGCACTACGCCCAGTTCACGCTCGCCTCCGGCCAGGCCGGGCGGCAGCTGCCGGAGGGCGTCCTCGTCTGCAACTTCCCGCGCCCGCAGGGCGGCGCGCCCGCGCTCATGGAGCACGGCGACGTGAAGACGTTCTTCCACGAGTTCGGCCACCTGCTCCACCACGTCCTCGGCGGGCACACGCGCTGGGCGGGGCAGTCCGGCGTGGCCACCGAGTGGGACTTCGTCGAGGCGCCCTCGCAGATGCTGGAGGAGTGGGTGTGGGATCCCGGCGTGCTCGCCGGCTTCGCGCGCCACGTGGACACCGGCGCGCCGCTCCCCGCCGACGCCGTCCGGCGCATGAAGGCCGCCGACGAGTACGGCAAGGGGCTCATGGTGCGGCAGCAGATGTTCTACGCCGCGACGAGCCTCGAGCTGCACCGGCGCGACCCCAAGAGCCTCGACACGACCGCGCTCGTGGCGGAGCTGCAGGAGCGCTACACGCCGTTCCGCCACGTGGACGGGACCTACTTCCACGAGTCCTTCGGGCACCTCGACGGCTACTCCGCCGTCTACTACACGTACATGTGGTCGCTCGTGATCGCGAAGGACCTGTTCGGCCCGTTCCGCGAGAAGGGGCTCATGGATCCGGAGCCCGCCCGCCGCTACCGCCGCGCGATCCTGGAGCCCGGCGGCTCGAAGCCCGCCGCCGAGCTCGTGAAGGACTTCCTCGGGAGGCCCCACGCGTTCGACGCGTACGAGCAGTGGCTGAACGCGTAGGGGCGAGCAGCGCACGCAGAAAGACTGCAGCGCCCACGCGGCGGCGGAGGGGGGGCCGCGTGGGCGCCTTGCTGCACCTGCGACTCTCGGCCGGCGCGGGGCGCCGGGAAGTGAAAGGCCCATCGTGATTCGCGACAGGCGAGCGAAGCGAGCCCGCCGGGGCGGCGCCGCGGAAGCGGCGAAGCCGCCCGCGGCGGCGCCCCGGGCGCCCCCGCGCGGGGGGGGGGCGACGCCGCGGAAGCGGCGAAGCCGCTCGCGGCGGCGCACGGGACCCGGCGCGCAGGGGTGGGGCCCCGACGAGCTCCGCTCGGCGGGGCGGGGGCGCAGCCCCCGTATTTCTAGAAGCGGACGCTCACCGACCCGAACAGCCCGAGGTCGTTGCGCGCAGTCTGGTCGATGGTCGCGGAGGCGAGGCCGTCGAACGCCGTCACGTAGTCACGCGCGGTGAGCCCGAGCCCGAAGGCCCCGTGCTCGACGTTCGCGCCGGCGGAGACGTAGCCCGCGAAGTCGGTCTCGGAGTCCACGTCGAGATCGCGGAAGCTGTAGGTGCGCGCGCCGGCGCCGATCCCCACGAACGGCTTCAGCGTCCAGCCCTGCGCGAGCGCCACCGGGTACTGTCCCTGGACGCCGAGGTCGTACTGGAAGAGGTCGAGGTCCTCGCCGAGCGCCTTCACCTGCGTGGGCGACCATCCGACCGCGCCGACGATCGCGACGTAGGGATGCACCTCGTAGCTGAGGGTGAGGCCGGTGAGCACGGAGTCGTCGAGGAGATCGCGCTGGTCGCCGGTCCCGACGAACGCTCCGACGAACGGCGCGATGCTGAGCTTCCGTGAAGGATCTTCGGCGCGCGCGGAGGTCGACGCGAAGGCGATGACGGCGGCGGTGATGACGAGCAGCTTCTTCATCTTGTGTTCCTCGTGAAGTGAATTGAGACGACGCGCAGCCGGTGCTGCAAGGCCCGCGCCCGGCGCGGCGCTGCGCGCGCGGCGGCGAAACGCCGGGAGGATCGGCGCGGGCGGCCGGCGCGAGCGCGCGCCACGCGTCGGGAACGGCGACAGTCGCGAGCGAGCCGCCGTCGGAACTCCGCACACCGGCCGCGGCCGCGCTCACAGATCGAACGCGGCGGAGAGGCCGGCGAACGCGATGAGGCCCAGCGACGGGCTCGGCACGTCCACCGCGCTGCCGTCCGGACGCTCGTGTCGGGTGAACCGCGCCAGGGCGACCGCGACGACGGGGCCCAGCGTCGAGCGTGCGCCGAAGCGCCGGTCGAAGCCGAGCCGCAGCCGCAGGACCTCGTGGCCGTCGAACGACTCGGTCCCGCCTTCCCGCTCCACCCCGTGGCGGCGAAGGGCCACGCCGAGCGCGATCCACGGATCCCAGCGCTCGTCCGGCGCGACGTGGAGCTCCGCCTGCGCTCCCCCCGCGATGCTCCAGACCTTGGCGCTCGCCGGCGGCTCACCGCCGCGCGCGTACAGCCCTCCCGTGCCGAACACGCCGAGCGCAAACGCCGCCACCGGCCGCCAGGCCACGGCGAGCTCGAGCGCCGCGCCCGGCCCGCCGTAGTCGCCGAGCGACGGCAGCGCGTAGCCGATCTCGCCGAAGGCCTGCTCGTAGCCGGACGAGAGCCTGACCTCCAGGGCCGCATCCTGCGCGCGCCGTGGTCCGTCCTGTGCCCCGGCCCGGAGCGCGGACCCGGCGATGGCGGCCGCGACGAGCGCGCGGGTCGCGCCGGTCATCGACGGCCTGCTCGCGGTCGAGGGCGGCCGGCGCCGCGGCGCGGGGGTCGCCCGGCGCTCACTCCCCCGCGGACCGGGGCGAGCCGCTCGCGCGGGGGCTGGCGGGATGGACTCGCGCGGTGGTCGCGGTCACCGGGACCGCGGCCGGCGCGTCCTCCGCGGGCGTGCCCGCCGGGGCCGCCGCGCTCCGGTACTCGGCCCCGATGAGCGAAACCCCCAGCAGCGACGCCGCGAGCCCGAGCCTCTTCATGAACGCGCTCCCTTCCGTGGTCATCCAAGGGTGGCGCCGCGCGGGCGCGCCGCCGCAGGGAGCGTCCCTGGGCTCGGTCCGCCGGCGGCGCGGCACCCGCGCAGGCGCCACGCGAGCGTGCCTTTACATGCCTCGTGCCACGGCGCGAGTCGCAGGCCTGCACGGCTCGGCAGGCGCGGCGCGCAGGCGGGCTGCCGGGTTCGCGGACAGGTTCCGGCGCGAGATCGTCCGCGTTCCCGGCAGCGTGGCAACGGAGCCGGACCCACGGCATGATGGCGGCCCATGCTCGACCCCGCTCGCGGCTCAGGCCCGGATCTTGCGACTCCACGAGGAGTCATGCCGGAGCGATTGGACGCCGCGCGCTGGAGGCGCGTCATCGCCGCCAACGTCGAGTGCCGCTGGAAGCGCACGCGGTGGTTCCTGTTCGCCGGCTTCTACGCGGTCTGGCTGGCGTTCTGCGCCGCGCTCGCCGCGACCGGGTACCCCCCCTGGCGCGTCGCCGTGCTGGCAGGGATCCTCGGCGCGCTGCTCCTCTCCCACGTGGCGCGGGCGCTCAGCGAGCGCGTCGCGAACGCCTGCGAGGGCGACGAGCGCCAGCCGTTCGCGTTCATCGTCATCGCCATCGCGACGACGGGCGGGTTGCACAGCCCGGTCCTCATCGCCCTCATGGGCGCGGTGTCGCAGTTCACGATCCGGCGCGGGATCTGCCGGGCCACGCTCGCCGCGCTCACGGCGCTCGTGGTGCTCGTCGCCGCCATGTTCGCCGTCCCGCAGGCCTGGCTGGGCCCGGTCATCCCGGATCCGCTCTACAGCCTCTCCGCGCTCGGCTTCCTCCTCGTGTCGGTGGTGCTGCACACCGACTACATGTCGCTCCTCGCGCGCACCGTCGAGTCGACCTTCGGCCAGATCTTCCGCTCCCGCGAGGAGATCGCCGCGCAGGCGCTGGCGCGCGCCCGCGAGCTGGAGCTCCTGAGCTCGAAGCTCTCGCACGAGCTCAGGAACCCGCTCGGCGCGATCAAGGCGCTCGTCCAGCTCTCGGCCCGCGAGGCGAACGAGCCCGAGATCCGGGAGCGGCTCCAGGTGGTGGAGGGCGAGGTCGAGCGGATCCAGAAGATCCTCCAGGAGTACCTGTCCTTCTCGCGTCCGCTCGACACCCTGCGCCCCGAGCCCGTCGCGCTCGGCGCCGTCGCGGACGAGGCCCTGGCCGTGCTGGAGGCGCGCGCCGAGAGCGCCGGGGTGTCGCTCCGCCGGCAGGGCGACGCGGAGCTCGTGGCCGATCCGCGACGCCTGAAGGAGGCGCTCCTGAACCTCGTCGCGAACGCGATCGAGGCGACCCCGCGGAAGGGCCGCGTCGAGATCGAGATCGGAGAGCGAGACGGCCAGGTCCGCGTGGAGGTGAGCGACACGGGCCGGGGCATGCCGCCGGAGGTGCTCGACCGCGTCGGCACTCCGTTCTTCACCACGCGCGAGGAGGGGACGGGGCTCGGCGTGCTCCTCGCCCGCGGCGTGTTCGTGCAGCACGGCGGCGCGCTCGAGTACCGGAGCGTGCCGGGCCAGGGCACGGTCGCGAGCGCGTCCCTGCCGCGCGAACCCACGGTGAGGTGCGTCGATGCCCCGCTTGCTGCTCGTGGATGACGATCCGCCCGTCCTGTACGCGCTGAAGGAGCTGGTCCGCTCGCTCGGCCACGAGCCGGTGCTCGCCCGCTCCGGGAAGGAGGCGCTCGAGCGGCTCGAGGGCGTGGACGCTGTGGTCACCGACTACGCGATGCCCGAGATGGACGGGCTCGCGCTGGTCCACGCCATCCACGAGCAGGACGAGGCGCTCCCCGTCGTGCTCCTCACGGCCCAGGGCTCGGAGCGCGTGGCGGTGCGGGCCATGAAGGCCGGCGCCTACGAGTACGTCACGAAGCCCTACGACATCGAGGAGATGTCGCTCGTGATCGACCGCGCCCTCGAGGCGCGCGCGCTCCGCACCCAGAACCGGCGGCTCGCCGCGGAGAAGGCCATCGGGCGGAGCCTCGTCGCGGACACGCCGGCGATGCGCCGCCTGCTCGACGCGGTGAGCCGGCTCGCGCCCAAGGACATCACCGTGCTCGTCCGCGGCGAGACGGGCACCGGGAAGGAGCTCGTCGCCTCGCTGCTCCACGCCGAGAGCCGGCGCGCGGCCGGACCGCTCGTGCGCTTCAACTGCGCGGCGATCCCCGCCGAGCTCGCCGAGGCCGAGCTGTTCGGTCACGCGCGCGGCGCCTTCACCGGCGCGGCGCAGGCCCGGCGCGGCTTCTTCGCCCAGGCCGACGGCGGGACGCTCGTCCTCGACGAGGTGGGCGAGCTGCCGCTGCCGCTCCAGGCGAAGCTCCTGCGGGCGCTGCAGGAGGGCGAGATCCAGCCGGTGGGCGCCGGCCGGGTGGAGAAGGTGGACGTGCGCGTCGTCGCGTGCACGAACCGGGACCTCGAGTCCGAGGTCCGCGCCGGGCGCTTTCGCGAGGACCTCTTCTACCGGCTGGCCGTCGTCGAGCTCGTGGTGCCGCCGCTCCGCGACCACCGGGACGACATCCCGGCGCTCGCGGCCGAGTTCGCGCGCCGGTACGCGGAGCGGTTCGGCATGGAGGACGTGCGGCTCTCGCCCGCGCTCCTCGCCGCCCTGCGGAGCGCAGACTGGCCCGGCAACGTGCGGCAGCTCGAGAACGCCGTCGCACGCATGGTCGCGCTCGGCTCGAGCGGGGAGCTCGGTCCGGAGGCGTTCGGCCGACCGCCCGCGGCCGCTCCGGAGGAGCCCGGGGCGGAGTCGCCGCCGGAGGGCACCCTCTCGCTCCGGGAGCACCTCGACGCGGTCGAGCGCAGC
The DNA here is from genome assembly GCF_022690745.1 of Anaeromyxobacter sp. SG64. Lineage (NCBI taxonomy): Bacteria > Pseudomonadati > Myxococcota > Myxococcia > Myxococcales > Anaeromyxobacteraceae > Anaeromyxobacter > Anaeromyxobacter sp. SG64. The sequence goes on from NZ_JALCZB010000010.1 coordinate 44,043, forward strand.
CTCATCGTGAAGGCCCTCGCCGCGACCGGAGGAAACCAGTCCGAGGCCGCGCGGCGCCTCGGCCTGAGCCGCTCCGCGTTCATCGACCGGCTGAAGAAGTACGGCTTCGCCTGACGCGCCTCGCACCGCATCCCGCCCGGGACGGGCCCGCTCGCGAAGGGTCACTGGACGGTCCTCACTACGCTAGGATGAAGGTCGCCCGCGCTGCCGCGGCGCCCGAGTCGCTCATGCGCACCCCGCTCCTCGTCCTCTTCGCCCTCTTCGCTGCGGCGTGCGCCGCGGACCAGGAGCGCCGCGCCTCCGCGTCCGACGGTGCGGTCGTCCTGTGCGATCGCGCCGCCTGCGGGCCCGCCCTCGGCATGCCGAACTGGATCTGCGCCGACGGGAGCACGGGCGGGCCCACGGGCCGCTGCGTCGAGCACGCGGGCGGCCAGTGCGGCTGGGAGATCCACGAGTGCCCCTCGCAGGTGCGCTGCGGCCCCGAGAGCGGGCGCGCGTGCTCCGGGGAGTTCGTCTGCGTGGACCTGCCCGGCGACGGCTGCACCTTTCCGACCGACGCGGGCTGCGACGGCGTCTGCGTCGCGCCCGTCTTCTGCGGCGGGGTCGCCGGGCTTCCGTGCCCCGACGGCCGCGCCTGCGTCGACGATCCGCGCGACGACTGCGCGCCGCCGAGCGGCGCGGACTGCGGCGGGCTCTGCGCGCCGTAGCCGGCTTTCGCGAGGCCGGAAGCGGCCCACGATGGTTCCCGGGCGGTTCCTGCGCTCGCCTCCGGCCTTCCGCGCCGCCGCGGATCGGCCGATACTGGGCGTGCGGAGGCGCCGATGACGATCACGATCCGTCACCTCGAGCCCGGGGACTACGGCCCGATCATCCGGGTGCTGAACGACTGGTGGGGCGGAAGGCGCATGGCGGACATGCTCCCGCGGCTCTTCTTCGTCCACTTCCGGCCGACGAGCTTCGCGGCCGAGGCGGACGGGAAGCTCTGCGGCTTCCTGGCCGGCTTCCAGTCGCAGACCTCCCCCGAGCAGGCGTACATCCACTTCGTGGGCGTCGACCCTGTCTTCCGCGCCGCCGGCGTGGGCCGCACGCTCTACGAGCGGTTCTTCGAGACGGTCCGCGCGCTCGGGGTGACCGAGGTGCAGGGGGTCACCTCGCCCTTGAACGAAGGGTCGCTCGCGTTCCACGCCGCGATGGGGTTCGAGCTCCTCCGGGGCGACGGCGGGGTGGGGCACTCGCCCGACTACGACGGCCCGGGCGAGCCGCGCGTGCGGTTGCGCAAGAGAATCTGAGGGCCGCGCTGCGGGGGCGGGCGACGCGCGCCTCCCGCGGACCGCTCAGGGACGCACGACGCGTCCCATGAACACGAGCGCGCCGGTGGCGTGGTCGCGGATGGCGAACACGAAAGGTCGGTCGATCGCGACCGTTCGCGTGACCGGCGCGCTCGTCGGTCCGACGATGACCGCCGTCGCCGCGGCCGCCTCGGTGCCCGCCTCGTTCACCTTCACGAACGCCTGGTGGACGACGTCCGAGACGCGCAGGCCCACCTCGGTCGACATGCGCGAGAAGTCCGCCTGGTCGCCGAACGCGACGCCGAGCCCGAGCGCGGTGAGCGGCGGCTTCAGCTGCAGGGAGCTTCGCACCTCGAACCGCGGGAGCGTGAGCGCGAGGTGCTCGTCCCGGAGCGCGGCGAGGTACGCCTCGAGCCGCGCCGGCGTGAGCTGCTCCTCGAGCGCCGCGAGCCCGCCCGCGGGCGGGACGAGGAGCAGCATCGAGAGCTCGCCGCCGTCGTAGGGGAGCTCCACCACCTCCACGCCCGCCACCTGCGCGGCCCGGGTGGGCAGGTCGCCGCTCGCCATCGTGGGCACGAGGAGCCGCGAGCCGTCGAGGAGCGTGAACTCGCGGTCGCGGGTGAGGGCGGGGTCGAACTTCTTGGCCCAGGCCGCGTTGAAGTAGATCGCGTTCACCAGCACGGCCACGGTGTCTGTGTCGATCGTCCCGACCGGCAAGAGGTCGGGGATGCGGTCCTCGGTCTCCTCCGCCACCCACGCGTTGATCGCCTCGCGGGCGGGCTCCGGCGCGCTCCCGAAGTCGAGGAGTCGCACGTCCGCGCCGTACTCCCCGGCGAGCGTGTCGAGGAACGGTTGCTCGAAGGTGAAGCCCTTCCGCGCGAAGAGCTGGTTCACGAGCCGCAGCCGGAAGGGCTGACCGTCGGCGCCGGACGCGTTCTCGCCGCGAGAACGGAGCTGCCGGTCGAGGTCGTTCATCGCCCGGTGGTAGCGAGGCTCCGGGATCGAGACGTGGAGGGTCTGCTCGAACGCGGCGGCGGTCGCGCCGGAACCGCCCGGGTAGGTCATCGAGAGCGCGAAGGTGATGCTCTGCGGGGAGAAGAACAGGTTCTCCTGCGCCTCGGACGCGAGCACGCGGTACAGGTCGAGCGCGAGCGCTCCGTTGCTCCCCACCGCGGCGGCGAGATCGGCCGGTGGAGCGGAAGCGGTCACCCGCGCCTCGGTGGAGCCGATCCGGTCGCCGGGCGCCGAGGGCGCTGGCGTCGGGCTCGATCCGCCGCCGCAGGCGCTCGAGAGCGTGAGCGCGGTGACCGCCAGCAAGGCAGCGCGGGAGAGCGTCATGGAGGTACCTCCGCGCCGCAGCGTAGCAGCGCGGACGGGCGATTTCACGCCTTGTGCGCGGGGTGACCCCTCCGAACGGCGCTCACGCGGGCCGGCGAGGCCCCTCCTCGGAGCCGGGGCCGCGCCATGGGGACAGGCGCGGGAGCCAGCGCGGCACCGCGCGGGCGTAGACGGGCCACTCGGCGGGGAAGCTGCGCGCGAGGACCGGCTCCTCTCCGAGGACGACGCGCACGTGGAAGACGAGCGCCAGGACGAAGGCGTAGGCGAGGGTCGAGGGCGAGCCCCTCCACGCGGCGATCCCCGTCACCAGTGTGAGCACCGAGAGGTACATGGGGTTCCGCGCGAACCGGTACATCCCGACCACGACGAGCTTCGTCGGAGGCGACCACGGCGCGAGCGTGCCCTTGCCGATGGTGTAGAAGTCCCGCACGCACCAGAGCAGGCCGGCGAGCCCGGCGAAGGCGAGCAGGAGGCCGGCGGAGTGATCGGAGCCGCGCGCGCCGTCCCTGTGCGCGATCCAGAGCGGGATCGCGACGCCGACCACCGCCGGCATCGCCAGGAACGCGAGCACCGCGCGCGCGAACATCGTCTCTCCCCCTCTCCGACGGAAGGCCGGGAAGCCGTCCGCGCCGTCACGCGGCGACGTCCTCACCTGCGCGCGGAGCTCGCGGGGCGCGCGTCCGCTGCGAGCCGCCGCCGCAGCGCCTTCGCCTGGGCGAGCAGAGGCAGGTCGCCATCCGCGCCGTGCAGCAGCGCGAGGAGGTGATCGAGACACTCCCGCGCGCTCGTGCGCTGGCCGAGCCGGTCGAGAGCCACCGCCTCGAGGTAGAAGCTCCGCGGGTACATCCAGCTGCGCGCCGGGCCACCCGGCCGCTGTCGCAGCGCGCGCAGCTCCCCGATCGCCTCCTCGTCGTGGTGGGACTCGAGCGCGACGCTCGCCGCGATCCACGTCGCGCCGATCGCGAGGTCTCCGCCGCGACCCGGGGAGAGGAGGAGGGGGCGCAGCAGCGCCCGCGCTCGCTCCGGATCGCCGCCGCGCCAGGCCGCGGCGCCCTCGTACAGCGCGCGCGACGGTCCGGGCGGCAGCGCTCGCGCCTGCGCGCGGGCCGCCTGCAGGTCGCCGGTGAGCGCGAGGACGGAGGGGAGCCCCTCCCATCGCCACCCGGAGGCGGCGAGCCGCCGGGCCTCCTCGCGCGCAGCGTCCTGGGGCTCCTCGCCGAGGAGGTGCAGCAGCCGCAGGGTCGGCTCGCTCGGCGAGGTGGCGTGGGCCGCGAACCGGTCGATCACCTCGAACGCCTCGCGCCGCCGGCCCTGGTACGCGAGGGAGCTGGCGAGCGCGGCGGCGGCCTTGGCGCGATCCGGCGAGGCCTCCGCGCGCTCGGCGACGGGGCGCACGAGCGCCTCGGACTCGCCGTGACGCTCCGAGAGATCCAGCGCCTCGGCGAGGGTGATGCGGGAGAAGATGTTCCCGTCGAGCTCGAAGGCGCGACGGGCGTCACGTTCCCCCTCCTCGAAGCGCCCGGACGACATCTCGGCGCGCGCGAGCGCGCGATACGACGCTCCCCCCGGCGCCTTCTCGACCCAGCTGCGACTGCGGGTGAGCATCTCGTCGATGCGGCCGAGCCTGGCGAGCGCATCGGTGACGTGCATGAGCGCCGGCTCCCAGATTGGGTCGAGCTCGAGCGCGCGCTCGAACAGCGCCAGCGCCTGCGACGAGTCTCCGTCGTGGAAGTAGAGATCCCCGGCCAGGTAGAGGACCTCCTTGTCCTGCGGGTAGGCGGCGACGGCGCGCGCGTACAGGTCGTGGGCCTGCTCCTCGTCCCCGTCCACGTGCGCCTTCCAGGCCTCGATGAGCAGCCGCTCCTTCTCGGGGACGCGGCTCGCGCCCCGCACCGCGGCGTCGATGGCGGCGCGCCGCGCCGCCGCGTCGAGCCCGGTGAACTCGCCCAGGTACGCGATCCGGTAGGACGCCAGCGCGAAGTCCGGGTCGACGCCCAGGGCGGCCCGGTACTCCTGCAGCGCCTCCTGGTAACGCGTCGCGTCCTGCGCCTGCTCGCCGCGGAAGTAGTGCGCGTACGCCTCGAAGCTGCCCGTCGTCGCGGACGCCAGATCGACGCGCGAGGCGCTCACCTCCGCCGGGCTCTCCCGCAGCCGCTGGCGCGTCTCCTCGGAGAGCCGGTCGATCATCCCGGGGACGCTCGCCTTCCCCTGGCCCGTCTCCTGGAGCGTGAAGAGGTACTCGCTCGTGTGGGGGTCGAGCGCCTTCAGCTCGATGGCGTAGAGCGCGTCGAAGCGCCGGATGGAAGCGAGCACCAGCGCGCGGGCCCCCGCGCTGCGCGCCACCTCGCGGCCGAGCGCCTCGTCCACCCCGGTCACCTTCTCGCGCCCGAGCTGGCGCAGGATGTCGAGCATCCGGACTCGCGTCAGGACCGACAGCCGCCGCGATTGCTCGAGCGAGGTGATGAGCATCCCCGAGAGGCCCGCCAGCTCCGGCTCCCCGGTGAGGTTCTCGAAGTCTGCGACCGCGACGGTGACGCGCGTCGCGCCCTGCCCCGCGGCGGGAGGCGCCGTCGCTCCGGACCCCCGCAGGGCGACGACCCCTCCGCCCACCGCGAGCGCGAGGAGGGCGGCCGCCGCCGCGAGCCACCGTGCGCGGGCAGGGCGGCGACGGCGCGCGGGCGCTGGGGGCGCCCCGGGCGTCCGCTCGGGCCCGGTGCGGAGCGCGTCCAGCGCCGCCGCGACCTCCGCGCCGTCGCGGGGCCGGTCGACCGGGTCCTTCGCGAGCATCCGCGCCAGGAGGGCGCCGAGCGCGGGCGCGTCCGGGACGTGGAGGGCCGGCGCGGGCCTGGGGCTCGCGGTCGCGCTCCCTTCCGCGTCGTCGGGGAACGGGAGCGTCCCCGCAACCATCCGGTAGACGAGGACCCCGAGCGCGTACACGTCCGTCCGCTCGTCCTCGGGCGCCCCGCGCCACTGCTCCGGCGCCATGTACCCGGGGGTGCCGCCGCTGATCCGCCGCCGCCCGAACGCGTGCGCGAGCCCGAAGTCGAGCACCTTCACGCGCCCGTCGCCGCAGACGAAGACGTTGCCGGGGGAGAGGTCCCGGTGCACGACGCCCGCTGCGTGGGCGTGCGCGAGCGCGTGCGCGACGGCGGAGCCGATCCGCAGCGCCTCGCCGGTCGCGAGGGGCTCGCCGGTGAGGCGGTCCGCGAGCGTCTCGCCGCGGAGCAGCTCGAGCACGAGGTAGGGGCCGTGCTCGCAGCGGCCGGCGTCGAAGAGGGTGACGATGTTCGGGTGCGAGAGCCGCGCCGCGGCCTCGGCCTCGCGCAGCAGCCGGTCCTCTTGCAGCGCCGCCCGGTCTCCCGCCCGGATCGCCTTGAACGCCACCGAGCGGCCGAGCTCGCGGTCGCGGGCCTCGTACACGATCCCGAAGCCCCCGCGCCCGATCTCGCGCAGGAGCTCGAAGCGGCCCACGACGGCACCCGGCCCGAGCACGTGCTCCCAGGCGGAGCCGAGCTGCACCTCCGGCGCGCGCGCCAGCTCCCCGAGCAGCGCCGACACGCCGCCTCCAGCGGCCGGCGCCACGCCGGCGGGGCCGTCACCCGCGCTCGGCTGACCTCGTTCACGCGCCACGAGAGCTCCGGACAGCAGACGTTCCTACAGTTACTCGGCGCCGCGGGCGCCGCACCGGAGTCTCTCATGGGAGGGAGCGCCCGCGCGCCCGCCCGCGCCTCGCCGTGGGCGGCGGGCCGCGGCCCCGGCGGATCCGCCTGCTCGGCTACCAGTACCGCTCCACGTGCACCTCTCCCGGCTGACGCGGCGCGTGCTCGCGGAAGCCCTCCCGCTCGAGGAGCAGCGTCATGTCGTCGATCATCGCAGGATTTCCGCACAGGAAGACGTGCGTGTCGGCCGGCGTCGGCCGCGCGCCCCAGGCTCGCGCGAGGGCGCCGTCGGTCCAGAGCGCCTGCACGTAGCCCGTCGCGCCGCCCCACGGCGCCGGCTCGGCGTCCGGGCGGCTCACCGTAGGCAGGTAGGTGAAGTTCGGGCAGAGCCTCGCCAGGGTGATGAGCTCGGCGGAGTAGCCGAGATCCCACGAGTGCCGCGCGCCGGCCAGCACGGCGAAGCGCTGCGGCCCGCCGCAGGCGAGCTCGGTGCGGAGCATGCTCATGTAAGGAGCGAGCCCCGTGCCGGTCCCGACGAGCACGACGTCGCGCTCCGGCGGCACGTCTCGGAGCGTGAACATGCCCGCGGGCTTCGGGCCGAGCCATAGCCGGTCGCCGGGCGAGAGCGCGAAGAGCCGCGGCGTGAGCTCGCCCGAGCGGACGAGCGTCACGTAGAGCTCGAGCTCGCCGCGCTCGAGCGACGACGACGCGATGGAGTAGGCCCGCCGGATCATGCGGTCCGGCTCCGACTGCTCGTCCGGCGGCTCCGGATCGGAGAGCGCGACGCGCGGGGCGCGCGCGGGGAGGCCCAGCACCGCGAACTGGCCGGGGCGGAACTCAGGGTACGTCCAGCCGTCCGGGACGACGCGCAAGATGACGAGGCCCGGAGCGACCTCGATGCGGCGGGTGAGGATGGCGTTGACCTCGAGCTTTCCCACCCGGAGACGTGTAGCCGGCCCCACGCCGCCGTGCCTCACCCCGGAAGGCCGCCCCGCGGAGCGCCCCGCGCGTGCGCCCAGACGTCCCCGGGGGGCTCGTACCGCGCGGTCGACGCGTCAGCCCCGGGGCCGCACGCCGCGGACGAGGGCGCGGGCGCAGCGCAGGGTGATGCCGCCGTCGTCGCGCGGCACCGGCTCGAACCCGCGCGCGTGCCCGGCGAGGACGCGGCGCCGGACCTCGTCCTTCGGCAGCGTGGGCGTGCCGCGGTCGAACCACTCGTCGAAGTCGAGCTCGAACGGCTCCTCGAGGAGGCGCAGCCCGCCGAGCCCGGCGCGCGCGAGCACGTCCACGAGCTCCCCCGCGGACAGGCTCCGGACGTGGGTCCGGTCCCGTGCGCGCTCGATCGCCTGGTGCCAGCGGGCGCGCTCCGGGTCGGGATCGGCCGTGTGATCGCAGGCGACCACGACGCCCCCCGGCGCGACGAGCGCAGCCTGCGCGCGCACGAACGCGAGGGGGTCCTCGACGTGGTGGATGACGAGGCGCGAGATCGCGGCGTCGAACGGGCCGGCGCGGAGGTCGAGCACCGAGCCTTCCTCGAAGCGCGCGCGCGCGCCGAACCGGTCGCAGCGGCGTCGCGCGCGCCGCACCATCTCCGGCGAGAGATCCACGCCATGCACGGAGCTCCCCGCGGCGAGGAACGCCTCCGCGACGAGCCCGGGCCCGCACCCCGCGTCGACGAGCCGTGCGCCGGGCGGGAGCGCCGCGAAGGCGACGAGCCCTTGGAGCGCCGCGGGGTCGCGCTGCGCGGGGGCAAGCTCGAACCGCTCGGCCTGGCCGTCGAAGGCGCGGGAGAGCTCGCGATCGTGATCGCTCACGGCGTGGATCCTACGCCGGCCGGCTCGCGCGCGCTCCCTCGGGCTCCGCGACGTGGCGGGCGCTCGGCCCGGTCCGGCCATCCCGGGACTGAAGCGGCGGTCCCGGCCGTGCCCGATCCGGGACGCGTGTTCGCTTCAGGTGCGGCTCCGGGAGGGCCGGCTACTCGGCGCCGACGAGGCGGCCATCTGCGGGCGGCGTGGTGGCCGGGTAGGGCCGCGCCGCTCGCCCGGGCGCAGGCGGCCGATCCGCGTTACCGTACGCCCGTGAGCCGCACCCTCCGCGCCATCCCCACGCTGCTCCGCGTCGGCTTCGCCGAGTCGGTCGCTTACCGGGCCGAGATGTTCGTGTGGCTCCTCTCCACCACGATGCCGCTCGTGATGCTCGCCCTGATGAGCGCGGTCGCGCGCGAGGCGCCGATCGGGCGCTTCGGGCAGGCGGAGTTCGGCGCCTATTACCTCGCGGCCCTCGTCGTGCGGCTCAACGCCGGGGCGTGGGTCATCTGGGAGGTGAACTTCGAGATCCGCCAGGGGACGCTGGCGTTCCGGCTGCTCCGACCCATCCATCCGCTCGTCTCCTACGCCTGCTCCAACGTCGGCGCGATGCCGATCCGCCTCGTCGCCTCGCTCCCCATCATCGCGGTCGCGCTCGCGACCCTCGGCCCCGGCCGCTTCACCCACGACCCGCTGCTCCTCGCGCTCTTCCCCGTGACCGTGATCGGCGCCTGGCTCATCACGTTCCTCGCCATGGCCGTCATCGGCGCGCTCGCCTTCGCGATCGACTCGTCCTCGTCGGTGTTCGAGCTGTGGCTCGGCCTGTACGGCGTGTTCTCCGGCTACCTCATCCCGCTCGAGCTCTTCCCCCGCTGGCTGGAGGTCACCGCGAAGCTCCTGCCGTTCCGCTTCATGCTCTCCTTCCCGGTCGAGATGGTCATCGGCATGACCCCGCGGGCGACCGCGCTCCGCGAGCTCGCGGTCCAGTGGACCTACGTGGCGGTGCTCGCGCTCGCGGCGCGGGTCACCTGGCGCGCAGGGCTCCGCCGCTTCGCGGCGTTCGGAGGGTAGGGTGCGCCGCTACCTCACGCTCCTCGCGATCCAGCTCCGCGCCTCCATCGCGGTGGCGATGCAGTACCGGGTCGACTTCCTCGTCCAGGGCGGGCTCGCGCTCTTCTGGACCTCCTGGTCGCTCGTCCCGATCCTGGTCGTCTACGGACGGCGCTCCTCGATCGCGGGCTGGTCCTTCGAGGAGGCGCTCGTCGTCATCGGCTGGTTCACGGTGATGAAGGGCGTGCTCGAGGGGGCGGTGAACCCGTCGCTCGCCTCCGTCGTCGAGCACATCCGCAAGGGAACGCTCGACTTCGTGCTGCTCAAGCCCGCCGACGCGCAGTTCCTCGTCTCCACCGGGAAGTTCGCGCCGTGGCGCGCGCTCGACGTCGTGGGCGGGCTCGCCGTCTTCGCCGTGGCGTTCCACCGGATGGGTCGCTGGCCGTCGCCCGGCGCGGTCCTCGCCTCGCTCGTCCTGCTCCTCTGCGCCACGCTCATCCTCTACGCGCTCTGGATCCTGGTCGTCTCGTCGGCGTTCTTCGTGGTGAAGGTGGACAACCTCTCGTTCCTGCTCCTCTCCATCTTCGACGCCGCCCGCTGGCCCGCGGACGTCTTCCGCGGCGCCCTGCGCGTCGTCTTCACCGTCGTCATCCCGCTCGCGCTCATGACGACGTACCCGGCGCGCGCGCTCCTCGGCACACTCGCGTTCTCCCAGGGGGTGTTCGTCCTCCTCGGTGCGCTCGCGTTCTCGGCCTTCGCGAGGCTCGTCTGGCTGCGCTCGATCGGGCACTACACGTCGGCGTCGTCGTAGGCCGGCGCCGCGCCCCGTCCGGCCCCGCCCGATCACCCGGACCGAGCCGACCTTCCCGATCCGCTCCACGATTTCCGCGCCCGGCGCCCGCGCCCGACCGCGCCCGCGCCCGACCGAGAGTTCCGCTGTTCGTCCGATCCGTCCGCGATTCGTCCGCTGGACGCGCCATGGGACCGAACGTCAGTGCGGGCTCGCGTAGCGGTCCGAGCCCGGAACGTCAGTGCGGGCTCGCGTAGCGGTCCGAGCCCGCGCCCGACCGAGAGTTCCGCTGTTCGTCCGATCCGTCCGCGATTCGTCCGCTGGACGCGCCATGGGACCGAACGTCGGAGCGAGCTCGCGTAGCGGTCCGAGAGTTCCGCGGCTCGTCCAGCGCGTCCATGATTCCGCCCCGGCGCGGCGTCCGCGTGAGCCCAGCCGAGCGAGAGGCAAACGCCCGTCCGTCGAACGCGTCTCCCCCGCCCCACGCCCCACGGAGAGCTCCGGACGTACCTCACGCCGACTTCGTGAGCCGCAGCTCGAACCCGACGCCGCTTGCGGCGATCTCGCAGCCTCCGAACCGGCTCCGGGCCGACATCTGCTCGAGATCCTCACGCGAGTAGGCGCTCTTCAGCAGCATGTGTCGGAAGGTCCAGCGCGTGACGAAGGCGTCGAGGCGCGTCAGGTTCATCGCTCGCACCTCCGCATCGATGGCGTCGAGGGGCGCATCCCTCCGCAGGTCGAAGATCGACGCCCGCCCGCCCGGCCGCAGGACGCGGTGAAGCTCGTCGAGCGCGCCGACGGGGTCCGCAAAGTTCTTGAAGGCGGCCATGCACACCGCGAAGTCGAACGACGCCTCCGGGAAGGGAAGCTCGGCCGCGTTGCCGTGGCGGAACTCGATCGAGACCCCCGCCCGCGCCGCGTTCTCACCGGCGATCCGCACGAAGGACCGGCTGATGTCGAGTCCGGTGACCGCGTAGCCGCGTTTCGCGAGCTCGATTGCGAGGTACCCGGGCCCAGGGGCGACCTCCAGCACGCGCCCACCTGGCGCCACGCGGGCAGCGACCGCATTCGCGGCGGTCACGAAGCGTCTCCTGTCACGCCCCGTGTTCCGCGTGTACCAGCTCGCGATGAGCCCCTCCATCGCAACACCCTTGTACGCCTTCGCTCGTGCCGTCATGTCGCATTCTCCCTCGGGCCAACGCCCAGCTAACAACGGTCGCTACAAGCTAACGACGTTAACGTAATGCGACCAGCGTTGTCGGATCAAGGGGGTGGCGCGTAGGATCGGCGCCAGGGAGGTGAGGGTGAGCTTCGTTCCGTACCGCGACCACAGGGGCCCTCCCCGACGCAAGCCGCTCGACCGGGCGCAGGTCGTCCGGGCGGCCCTCGACCTCCTCGACGAGGTCGGGCTGGATGAGCTCACCATGCGCCGCCTGGCCGAGAAGCTCGGCGTCAAGGCCGCCTCGCTCTACCGGCACGTTCGCGACAAGGACGAGCTGCTCGTGCTCGTCGCGGACGAGATCGCGGGGGAGATCCCGGAGATTGCCCCGACGGGCTCATGGCGCGACCAGCTCACGGAGATGGCGCGGGTCAACCGCCGGGGCCTGCTCGCTCATCGGGACGCGGCCCGGGTGCTCGCGAGCACCCCGCCGATCGGGCCGCGGCGGCTTCGCCACATCGAGGCAGTGCTGCGCGTCCTGCGGTCGTCCGGCCTGTCCGACCGGGACGCCGCGCGCGCTGCCTACCATCTCAACAACTTCGTAACCGAGTTCGCGGCGGACGAGGCGCGCTACGAGGCCGCCGCGGCGGCGATGGGCGTCACACGTCGGAAGATGCTCGGCGAGGCGCGCAAGCAGTTCAGAGCGCTGCCCCGAGAGGAGTTCCCGCTCCTCGTCGCGCTGGCGGACCACCTGGCGGAGGACGACCCCGACGGCCTCTTCCAGTTCGGGCTCGAGGTCCTCGTGCGAGGCCTGGAGCGCGTCGCCCGCGGCCGCGACTGACCGCTCGTCGGCGCCCGCGCAGCGCTCCGAGCCGCACCGCGCGCGTCGCCGAGCCGCACCGCGCGAGCCCGCACCGAGAGTTCCGCGCTCCGCACCGTGGGGCCGCCGGTCGGACGGTGTCGCTTATGAAGTTCCAATGGATTTGCGCAGAGTGGCGGGCACACTCCCTGCTCACACCCGTCGCATGACCGTTCCGCGACAAGTTCTCAGAGGGACCACCTATCTCGTAACTCGACGCTGCGCGCACCGGCAGTTCCTGCTCCGGCCCTCCAAGTGTTTGAACGGCGTGTTTCTGTTTCTCCTCGCCGTCGCTGCCCGTCGGTACGGCATCGACGTCCACGCCTTCTGCGTCATGTCGAACCACTTCCATCTCGTCGTGACGGACCCTGACGCGCGCCTTCCGGCGTTTCATCAGTTCCTGGATGCCCTGGTTGCTCGCGCCGTGAACGCCTCCCTCGGGCGCTGGGAAGCCTTCTGGGATCCCAACAGCTACAGCGCCGTGAGGCTCGTCTCGCCGACTGACGTCATCGACAAGGCCGCCTACGTCCTCGCGAACCCCGTCGCCGCGCGTCTCGTCCGCTCCGGTCGGTTGTGGCCGGGGCTGTGGTCTGCTCCCGAGTTGATCGGCGGGGACGCCATCGTGGTTCAACGACCCAAGCACTTCTTCGATCCCAAGGGCGCCTTTCCCGATACTGCCGCCTTACAGCTGACCGCGCCCCCGGGCTTTGCCTCGGCCGACGATTTCAGGCGCAAGCTCGAGTCGGCACTCGCCGAGAGGGAAGAGCAGGCCGTACGAGAGGGACAGTCTCGCGGCGGCTTCCTTGGAATCGCCCGCGTCCTGGCACAGAAGCCGACAGGGCGGCCCACGTCCGGTGAGGCGCGGCGCAATCTGCGCCCGCGCGTCGCCTCACGCGACAAGTGGAAGCGCATCGAGACGCTTGGGCGGCTCGCGGAGTTCGTGCGCTCCTACCGGTCGGCATTGGCTTCGAGACGCGCAGGGGACACCGGCATCATCTTCCCATGCGGCACGTACTTGATGCGGGTAGCTCACGGCGTGCCCTGCGTCGGCTTCACTTAGCCATATCGCGGGCGAGCGCATCGGAGCCGCCCAACACCCTCATGCGCGCGAGAGCAAGAAGATGCCGATTCCCACGAGCGCCAGCCCGGCGAGGACGAGCAGGGCCACCTGCGCTCCAGGGACACCCGGTACGAGCACCGCCTGCGACGGAGCGGCCGGGTCGAACCAGACCGTGACCTCGGCGCCTTTGGGGAACCGCTCCACCCACTCGAGCGCACGCTCCTCGTCTTCGTACGCCACGCCGGCCGAGCCGATCCAGATCTGCCTCGATCCCTGCGCGCGTCCCCGAGCCTCATACGCGTAGCGAATCACGAACCCCCACCGTCTCGAGCGCTGCTCGTCAGCCTCGTTCAGGAGCTCCACTCGCGACTCGACGACGCGTCCCAGCGTGCGCGTCCAGTGGCGCGACTCCCTCCCGCGGCTTGACTGGCGGACCGCCATGGCCAGCATGAGCGCGCCGGCGCTGCAGAGGGCGAGGGCAAACCACTTCGGCATCGGCCCATCCTTCGCCGTTCGGCTGCTCGCCGCAACGACGAAGCCAACCTTCCTCTGTCGGTCCGCGCCGCGGCCGTTGTGACCGTCAGCCGGAACTCCCGGTCGGGCACGGCACGGTCGGACCCGGCATTAAACGGCCCGTTCGGTCCGTAACCAGAGCCCGCGCCGCGGACGGGAAGGCCGCCAGGCGGAACTCTCGGTCTGGGCCAACGCCGCCGCCCTCGCCACCACCCCTTCCGGCCATCCGCCGACCGGAGCCCCTCCGCGCCCCGCCTTCCGTTACATTCCCGCCCGATGCTGCGCCTCACCTTCCTCGGCACCTCGGCCGCCCAGCCGACCATCCACCGGAACCTCACCGGCCTCGCGGTGCGGCGCGACCGGGAGCTGTTCCTCGTCGACTGCGGGGAGGGGACGCAGCGGCAGATGATCCGCTTCGGCACCGGCTTCGACGTGGACGCCATCTTCTTCACGCATTTCCACGCCGACCACTACCTCGGCGCCATCGGCTTCCTGCGCACGCTCTCGATGCAGGGCCGCACGACGCCCATGGACGTGTACGGCCCGCGGCCGGCGAAGCGGCTCCTCGACGTGATGCTCTTCACGGGGACCGAGCGGCTCGCCTTCGACGTCCGCATCCACGAGGTCGCGCCGGGCACCGAGATCCGCCGCGAGGGCTGCGTCATGCGCGCGTTCGCGACGGAGCACCGGATCCCCTCGGTCGGCTGGGCGCTCGTCGAGGACGAGCGGCCGGGGCGCTTCCACCCGGAGAAGGCGGCCGCGCTCGGCGTGCCGATGGGCCCGCTCTACGGCGCGCTCCAGCGCGGCGAGGCAGTGACGCTCGCCGACGGCCGGGTCGTCCGGCCGGAGGAGGTGGTCGAGCCGCGTCGCCGGGGCCGGGCGGTGGCGGTGACCGGCGACACCCGCCCGTGCGCGGGGACCATCGCGGCGGCGCGCGGCGCGGATCTGCTCGTGCACGACTGTACCTTCGGCGCTCCGGAGCAGGCGCGCGCCGAGGAGACGATGCACTCGACCGCGCGCGAGGCGGCGCGCGTCGCGCGCGAGGCCGGCGTGCGCGAGCTCGTGCTCACGCACCTCTCCACCCGCTACGATCGCGAGTGGCAGCCGCTCGTCGACGAGGCGCGCGCGGAGTGGCAGGGGCCGCTCTCGGTCGCGAGCGACGGGATGACGATCGAGGTGCCGCTCCCGGACGATCTGGCCCGCGCGCCCGCTCCGGGTTAGAACCGCGGGCCCGTGCCGCGCACGCCCGCCGAAGATCTCGCCCGCTGGGTCCCGCACCTCGTCCGCGTGTGGCGCGAGGGCCGCGACGCGCCCTCCCGGTCCGGCGGCCCGCACGGCCAGCGCGGCCGCCACGGCGGTCACCCGCCCCGCGGCGGCCCTCCCCGTGGCGTTCGCGGCGGCTCCCCCGAGCTGCTCGCGCCGGACGAGCTGCGCGAGGTGGGCGCCGCGGTCGCCCGGCTGTCGAGGGGGCTGACCCGCGAGCGCGAGCTCGCGGGCGCGCGCTACATGGACGAGGGGCGGCTCCTCGGCGCGTACCTGCTCTTCTACTGGCCAATCTCCTACCTCCAGGCGCGCGGCATCCTCTCCGAGCTGCCGCGCCGCCCCCACACGGCGCTCGATCTCGGCAGCGGCCCCGCGCCCGTCGCCTTCGCGGCGCTCGACGCCGGCGCCGCCGAGGTGGTCGCCGCGGATCGCTCCGCGCGCGCGCTCGGCGCGGCCCGCGCGCTCGCCGCCGCGGCGGGCGAGCCGATCGCCACGCGGGAGTGGAACCCCACCCGCAACCGGCCGCTCGCGGAGCTCGCCGGCGGCCGCAGGTTCGACCTCGTCACGATGGGTCACGTCGTGAACGAGCTCTTCCCCGGGCCGGAGGCCGACGCGCGGCGGGCGGACCTCCTCGAGGAGGCGCTCGCGCTCGTCGCGGCGGGCGGCTCGCTCGTGGTCTTCGAGCCCGCGCTCCGCGACACCTCGCGCGCGCTCCTCCGCGTCCGCGACCTGCTCGTCGCGCGCGGCTACACCGTCCGCGCCCCCTGCCTCTTCCGCGGCGCGTGCCCCGCGCTGGTGCGCGAGACCGACTGGTGTCACGCCGAGCGGCCCATCGAGCCGCCGCCCATCGTCGCGCAGCTCGGCAAGGCCGCCGGCCTCCGCAAGGAGGCGGTGAAGATGAGCTACCTCGTCCTCGCGCCGAAGGGCGAGGCCTGGGCCGAGCCGCCCCCCGGGCGCGTTTTCCGCATCGTCTCCGAGCCGCTCGCCTCCAAGGGCCGCCTCCGCTACATGGGGTGCGGGCCGGAGGGGCGGGTGGGGCTCTCGCTCCAGGAGAAGCACGTCACCGACGCGAACCGCCGCTTCGGGGAGCTCCTCCGCGGCGACGTTGTCGAGATCTCCGGGGCCGAGCCGCGGGGGGACGGGCTCGCGCTCGGGGAGGCGTCGTCGGTGAAGGTCATCGCGCCGGCGGGCCGGCCCGTCCCGCCGGGCGAGCGGCCGGCGGGGGGATGATCTTGCGCCCGTCCGCGGTTCCATGCTGAGGATCCCTCAGGATCGAGGACTTCCCGCGTGTTCAAGCTGTTCAGGTCGAGCCCCCCGCCCGAGACGTCTTCCGCGGCCTGTGACGCTGGTTGCGGCGACGCCGCCTCGGCGACCTCCGACGCCGACGCTCCCTTCACCGGCTGCCTCGTCTGCGGCGAGGACCTCGTCTACCTGCCGGCGTCGGCCGAGCTCGTCTGCGTGCTGTGCGGCGCCGCCAAGGTCTCCTCGGCGCGCTGCAAGGCGGGCCACTTCGCCTGCGACGCCTGCCACTCCGCCCCGGCGATGGACGTGATCGAGAAGGTCTGCGCGTCCTCCGACGAGCGCGATCCGATGGCGCTCGCGCTCCGGATGCTCCGTCACCCCGCCGTGAAGCTGCACGGCCCGGAGCACCACTTCCTCGTGCCCGCCGTGCTCGTCGCCGCCTACTCGAACGTGAAGGGCGAGAAGCAGAAGCGCGCCGAGCGCGTCGCGGAGGCGCGCCGGCGGGTGGCGCCCGTCCTCGGCGGCTCCTGCGGCATGCTCGGCACCTGCGGCGCGGCCGTCGGGACGGGCGCGTTCGTGTCGATCGTCACCGAGGCGACGCCGCTCAAGGGCAAGGAGCGCGGGCTCGCGAACCGCATGACCGCCCGCGCGCTCACCGTCGTCGGGGCGACCGACGCGGCCCGCTGCTGCAAGCGTGACTCGATGCTGTCGATCCTCGCTGCCGTCAAGTTCGCGCGCGAGCACCTGCGCGTGGACCTCTCCGCGCGCGGGCCCGAGTGCGAGTGGCGCTCGGTGAACAAGCAGTGCGGCGGATCGGCCTGTCCTTTTCATCGTTGAGATGGGGGAACCTCGTCGGCCGCGGTCGCTGACGCGCCCGGCCTCCTCGGCTCCCCCATGCCCCCTGCTCGCTCCGGGGCAGGCTCCGCCGCCTGGGTTTTCGTGATGGGGGAACCTCGTCGGCCGGGGTCGCTGACGCGCCCGGCCTCCTCGGCTCCCCCATACCCCCTGCTCGCTCCGGGGCAGGCTCCGCCGCCTGGGTTTTCGTGATGGGGGAACCTCGTCGGCCGGGGTCGCTGACGCGCCCGGCCTCCTCGGCTCCCCCATGCCCCCTGCTCGCTCCGGGGCAGGCTCATCCGCCTGGGTTTTCGTGATGGGGGAACCTCGTCGGCCGGGGTCGCTGACGCGCCCGGCCTCCTCGGCTCCCCCATACCCCCTGCTCGCTCCGGGGCAGGCTCCGCCGCCTGCCCCTGCGCTCGCGACGCAACGCCCGCTTGCGACCCCCGCTTGCGACCCCCGCACACTCGCGGTCCGCGCGCCCTCGCGACCCGCCGCCGTTACGGCGGGGGCAACCTCACCTCACCCCCCCGCGGCTCGCTCGCGCGAGGTGCGGAAGAGCTCGGACATCACCTCCTCGAGCGGCGGATCCTCCACGGTGAGGTCGGCGACCGCCAGCGCGCCGAGCATCCGCGCCACCGCGCCGGAGACCTCCTCCGCCGCGACCTGGATCGTCGCCTGGCTGGGCTCGCTCGACACGACCTTGCCGAACCGGCCGAGGTCCCTCGGCGCGCCGCCGTTCGGGTCCCGGAAGCGCACCACGATGCGCTTGTCGGGGCGCACCTTGAGCGCGAGCGCGCGCAGGTCGCCGTCGTAGATGAGCCGTCCGCGGTCGATGACGATGACCCGCGGGCAGAGCTGCACGACGTCCTCCATGTAGTGGCTCGTGAGGAGCACGCTCGCGCCGAACCGCTCGTTGTAGGCGCGGACGAAGCTCCGCACGGTGGCCTGCATCGAGACGTCGAGGCCGATGGTGGGCTCGTCGAGGAAGAGCACGCGCGGCCGGTGGAGGAGCGCCGCGGCGAGCTCGCACTTCATGCGCTCGCCGAGCGAGAGCTGGCGGGTCGGCTTCTGGATGAGCTCGCCGAGCTCGAGGAGCCGCACGAGCTCCTCGAGCGTCTCGTCGAACTGCGCCCGCGGGATGTCGTAGATCGCGCGGTTCATCGCGAAGGTCTCGGCCGGCGGCAGGTCCCAGAGGAGCTGCTGCTTCTGGCCCATGACGAGCGTGATCTGCTTCAGGAACGCGGGCTCGCGGCGGCGCGGCACGTGCCCCGCCACGGTCACCTCCCCCTCGGTCGGGTGGAGGAGGCCCGAGAGCATCTTGAGGGTCGTCGTCTTCCCAGCGCCGTTCGGGCCGAGGAACCCGACGCGCTCGCCTTCACCCACCGAGAAGTCGATGCCGTCCACCGCGCGCACCGTCTCGTAGCGGCGGCGGAAGACCGAGCGCAGCGCGGCGCCGAGGCCGGGCGGGCGGCGGTGGACCTGGTAGTGCTTGCGGAGGCCGCGGACGTCGATCACCCGGGGGATCTAGCGGCAGCGCCCTCGACGGGGCAAGCCCCTCGTCGCGAGCCCGCCGTTACAATGGGTTCATGGCTCAGAAGAAGCGGCCGGTGACGAAGAGCGGGCGGCCGCGCGCCCGCAAGGGGGTGAAGCTCACGCCGACCGAGCTCGCCCCGCCCCAGCTCGCCCTCGCCGAGCGTCCGCCGGAGCTCGAGGAGCTCGCCGGGGAGATCGAGCGGGACGGCGGCGCGGTGCTCGCCGCCTACCGCGAGCCGCTCGGCGGCCACGCCCTGCTGTTCGCCGCGCTTCCGGTGGACAAGGTGGAGCGCACGCCGTTCCAGCGCGACGTGTCCGACGCGCACGTGCGCAAGCTCACGGTCGCGATGGACAAGACCCGCCGCTACCTCGACCCCATCATCGTGGTGCGCGAGAAGGACGCCTGGCTCACGCCGAACGGCGGCCACCGGCTCACGGCGCTCAAGGAGCTCGGCGCGCGGAGCGTCCTCGCGCTCGTCGTGCCGGAGAAGCAGGTCGCCTACCAGATCCTCGCGCTCAACATCGAGAAGGCCCACAACCTGCGCGAGAAGGCGCTCGAGGTCGTGCGCATGTACCGCGACCTCGCGGCGTCCGTCGATCCGTCGGAGAGCGAGATGGCGCTCGAGTTCGAGGAGGCCGGCCTCGTCACGCTCGGCTTCGCCTACGAGGAGCGCCCGCGCCTCTCGGGCAGCGCCTACGCGCCCATCCTCAAGAAGGTGGACGCCTTCGTGGACGAGAAGCTCTCGAAGGCCGTCCCCGAGCGCGAGCGGCGCGCGCGGGCGGTGCTGGAGCTCGACGACGCCGTCGCCGAGGCGGTGGCGCGCCTGAAGGAGCGCGGCTTCGACTCGCCCTACCTCAAGGCGTTCGTCGTGGCGCGCGTGAACCCGCTGCGGTTCATGAAGGGCGGCGCGCCGCCGTTCGACGAGCTCTTCGCGCAGATGACGAAGCGCGCCCGCGGCATGGATCCGGGCAAGGTGCGCGGGGAGGACGTGGCGCGCTCGGGCGGCGCGGCCGCGGAGGCCGAGTGACCGGTCAGCGGCGCGGGGCCCTCGCCTCGCTCCGCGCGAGGACGAGCCGCTTCTCGAGCTCGCCGCCGATCGTCGCGAGCGCCGCCTCGTCCACGTGCAGCTCCGCGTAGGGGAAGAGGTCGCGCTCCTCCCAGCGCACGTGCCGCTCGAGCAGGTCCGCGAAGGCCGAGAGCTCGGCGCGCTGCTCGCCCGGGCGGGCCCCCCGGGCCGCGTCGAGCAGCCGCTGCAGCTCGGCGTGCTCGCCGCGCAGCCGGCGCAGGTCGCCCTCGGTGAGGTGCTGGCCGATGAGCTCCTCCTCGGCGCGGCAGTGGGGCCTGAGGATCTGCTCCTCGAAGCGGCGGGCCAGGGCGACGAGGCCCGGCAGATCCTTCGGCGCGCCGGCAGACTCGGCGTGGCCGGCGAGCCCCTGCTTCAGCTGGAAGGAGATCAGGAGCGCCTGGTGGTGCTCGCTCGAGAGTGGCTTCAGGGCGCGCGACCGCTTCATGTGGGGATGGTGTCGGAGAAGCCAGGGACGCGCAAGAGAACCCTCCTCCCGCGGGCGGGCGGGCGAGCCCTGCCGGGGGGAGGCCCTCGGCGTCGTTGACGCTCCGCGCCAAGGTCCTTAAAAATCGCCGAGCAGCCGGCCGATTCCCCAGTCAACCGGAGAGATCCATGGGCATGAACGGTTCCGTTCCCCCGGGCCGCCGAGCGGCGGTCGTCGCGGGCCTCCGCACGCCGTTCGTCAAGGCGGGCACCGACTTCAAGGACCTCTCCGCCGTGGACCTCGGCGCGCTGGTCGTGAACGAGCTCGTCGCCCGCAGCGGGATCCCGCCGAAGGAGTTCGACTCGGTGGTGTTCGGCCAGGTGATCCCGTCTCCCACGGTGACGCTCATCGGCCGCGAGATGGTCCTGCGCACCCAGCTGCCGCGGAGCGTGGAGGCGCACACCGTCGCCCGCGCGTGCGCCACCTCGATCCAGACCACCACCGACGCGGCCGACCAGATCCAGCTCGGCCACTCCGACTGCGCCATCTCGGGCGGCGCGGAGTCCCTCTCGGACGCGCCGATCTTCGCGACCCGCGCGCTCGCCCAGGGCCTCGTGGAGCTCTCGCGCGCGAAGACCCTCGCCGATCGCCTCCGGATCCTCTCGACCCTGCGCCCGAAGGACTTCGCCCCGCAGCCGCCCGCGCTGAAGGAGCCGACCACCGGGCTCACCATGGGGGAGAGCGCCGAGCTCATGGCGCAGAAGAACGGGATCTCGCGCGAGGCGCAGGACCGCGTCGCGTTCGAGAGCCACCGCCGGGCCGCCGCCGCCTGGGAGAGCGGCAAGTTCGACGGCGAGGTCATGCACGTGCCGGTGCCGCCGCGCTTCGAGCGGGTCTCGGCGAAGGACAACGTGGTCCGCAAGGAGACCACGCTCGAGGCGCTCGCGGCGCTCCGCCCGGTGTTCGACCGCAGGTACGGCACCATCACCGCCGGCAACGCCTCGCCGCTCACCGACGGCGCCGCCGCCCTCGTGCTCATGAGCGAGGAGAAGGCCCGCGCGCTCGGCATGAGGCCCCTCGGCTTCGTCCGCTCCTACGCCTACGCGGCCCTCGACCCGCGTGACCAGCTCCTGCAGGGGCCGGCCTACGCCGCGCCGGTCGCGCTCGACCGCGCCGGGCTGCGGCTCGCCGACATGGACCTCGTGGACATGCACGAGGCGTTCGCGGTGCAGGTGCTCTCGAACCTGCAGGCCTTCGCCTCGAAGGACTTCGCCGAGAAGGCGCTCGGGCGCCCCGAGCCGCTCGGCGAGATCGACCCCGCGAAGCTCAACGTGAACGGCGGCTCGATCGCGCTCGGCCACCCGTTCGCCGCCACGGGCGCGCGGATGATCCTGCAGACGCTGCGGGAGCTGGAGCGCCGCAAGGGCCAGCACGCGCTGATCACGGTGTGCGCGGCGGGCGCCCTCGGGGCGGCGCTCGTCCTCGAGCGCGAGTGACCACCGGCCCGGACGTCGCGGAGGGACGCACATGATGACGGCACAGGCGGCAGAGCGGCAGGGCCGGAGCTTCCGGGTGGACCTCGCGGACGGGGTCGCGACCCTGCTCCTCGACGAGCCGGGCGAGAGCGTGAACGTCCTCGAGCCGGGGGCGATGGAGGAGTTCTTCCGCCTGCTCGACGGCTTCGCGGTGGACGACACGGTGAAGGCGATCGTGCTCGCGAGCGGCAAGAAGGACGGCTTCGTCGCCGGCGCCAAGATCGACCTCATCCAGGCGATCACCGAGGCGGGCGAGGCGGAGAAGCTCGCGCGCGACATGCAGGCCGGCTTCGACCGGCTCGAGCGCTACCGCAAGCCGGTGGTGGCGGCGATCCACGGCGCGGCGCTCGGCGGCGGCCTCGAGTGGGCGCTCGCCTGCCACTACCGGATCGCCACGAGCGACCCGAAGACGCAGCTCGGCCTCCCGGAGGTCCAGCTCGGCCTCATCCCCGGCGGCGGGGGCACGCAGCGGCTCCCGCGGCTCGTGGGCATCCAGACCGCGCTCGACCTCATCCTCGCCGGCAAGACGGTGAAGCCGCGGAAGGCCCTGAACATCGGGCTCGTGGACGAGGTGGTCCCTCCCGAGCTGCTCCTCGCGGTCGCCCGGCAGCGCGCCCTCGCGCTCGCGACGGGCAAGCTCCGCCGCGAGCCGCGGCGGAAGGCGAGCCCGGTCGCGCGGGCGACGCGCGTCGCCCTGGAGGAGAACTTCGTCGGGCGCGAGCTGCTCTTCCGCCAGGCCCGCAAGGCGGTGCTCGCGAAGACGAAGGGCATGTACCCCGCGCCGGTCCGCGCGCTCGAGGCCGTCGAGTACGGCTACCAGAAGGGCTTCGCGCGCGGGCTCGAGAAGGAGGCGCAGCTCTTCGGCCAGCTCGCCGTCTCCGAGGTGGCGCGACGGCTCATGGAGATCTTCTTCGCCACCACCGCGCTCAAGAAGGACACGGGCGTCGACGATCCGTCGGTGAAGGCGCGGGCGGTGCGGAGGGTGGGCGTGCTCGGCGGCGGGCTCATGGGCAGCGGCATCACCTTCGTGACCGCGAACGCCGGGATCCCGGTGCGCGTCCGGGAGCGCGACGACGGCGCCGCGGCGAAGGCGCTCGCGAGCGTGAAGGGGCTCCTCGACGAGCGCGTGAAGCGCCGCTCCATCGACCGGCTCGAGCGCGACGAGAAGCTGCGCCTCGTCACCGCCACCACCGACTGGTCGGGCTTCGGCTCGGTGGACGTGCTCGTCGAGGCCGTCTTCGAGGACCTCGCCTTGAAGCAGGACATGCTCCGCGCGTTCGAGGCGGTGAACCCCACCGGCATCTTCGCCTCGAACACCTCGTCCATCCCGATCACCCGGATCGCCGAGGCCTCGGCGCACCCCCAGACCGTGCTCGGCATGCACTACTTCTCGCCGGTGCAGAAGATGCCGCTCCTCGAGATCATCGTGACCGAGAAGACCTCGCCCGAGGCCACGGCGACCGCGGTGGCGCTCGGCAAGCGGCAGGGCAAGACGGTCATCGTGGTCGGCGACGGACCGGGGTTCTACACGAGCCGCATCCTCGCCCCGTACATGAACGAGGCGGCGGAGCTCCTCGTGGAGGGCGCGGCGATCGAGGACCTCGACCGGGCGCTCGTGCAGTTCGGCTTCCCGGTGGGTCCCATCACGCTCCTCGACGAGGTCGGCATCGACGTGGGCGAGAAGGTCGGCAAGATCCTGCACGGCGCGTTCGGCGCGCGCATGGCCCCGCCGGCCGCGCTGCACGACGTGGTCGCCGCGGGGCGGCTCGGCCGGAAGAACAGGAAGGGCTTCTACACGTACGGCGACAAGAAGGAGAAGCGCGTCGACGTCACCGTCTACGACCTCCTCCCCGGCGGGCGCCGGCGCAAGATCTTCCCGCAGGACGAGATCCGCGAGCGCGTCGTCCTGCAGATGGTGAACGAGGCCATCCGCTGCCTGGGCGAGGGCATCCTCCGCAGCGCCCGCGACGGCGACGTCGGCGCGGTGTTCGGGCTCGGCTTCCCGCCGTTCCGCGGCGGTCCCTTCCGCTACGCCGACAAGCTCGGCGCGAAGGAGCTGCTCGGGCGGCTGGAGGCGCTGCGCGGGCGGCACGGCGAGCGGTTCGAGCCGGCGCCGCTCCTCGTGGAGCACGCCGCCTCCGGCAAGCCCTTCCACTAGGAGCGGGCCCGATGGCGCACCGGGCCACCCGGCACGCCCGCCGCGCATCCTCCAAAATGAGTGAGGCGAGCACCTTCGTGCTCGCCTCACCCGTCTTCAACGCTGCTGCGTGATCAGGGAGCGAGGTGGGGCGGACCCCACCTCGCCGGTTCGACTAGAGGCCGTCCGCCCAGCGGTCGAACGCCGCCTGGTGGTCCGTACCCGCGTTCGGGTGGCACACCACGCAGCTCTCGACCTGCGCGCCAGCGACCGCCGTACCGGTGAACGCCGGGCCGACGCCGATCTGGGACATGATGTCCTGGGTGACCGCGTCGAGGTTGGCGGACGTACCGGCCACGAGCGTGCCGAACATGGCCGTGTGCTGGTTGAACGCGGCGAGCGTGCCCGCGTCGTCCTCGTTGATGAGCTTCGCGCGGTGGCAGGAGCCGCAGGCGCGCGACGCCGGACCCACGACGTAGCTCGGGACGTTCTGGATGTTGCGGTTCGCGACGGGGTCGGAGCCCGAGAGGAGGCTCGGCAGCGACCGCGTCTGGTCAGGCACCTCGTACGTCCCGCTGCTGTGGCACGAGTTGCAGTTCAGGGTCCCGGCGAAGTTCGGGTAGTTACCCTCGACGTGCAGCTCGTGGCGGAGCACCGCGATCGGATCGGCGTAGTTGATGTCGCCCGGATCGAACGCCTGCATCGAGTGGATCGCGTGGATGTAGGAGTCGATCGACCGCGACTGCATCTCGAGGTGCGACCCGCCGCTCTGGACGGTGTGGCAGGTGCGGCAGGCGACGACGCCCGCGCTCCCGTAGTTCGGGCCGTGGAACGTCGTGCCGAGCGCGTCGTGGCAGGCGTTGCACTTCGCCGGGTCGACGATGTTCTTGCCGTACGCGCTCGCGTCCGCGACGAGCGTCGTGCTGCCGACGAGGTCGAGCGTGGCGGTCTTGCCGGTGACGGCGACCGCCGGGTTCGTGGCGCTGACGAGGGCCGTCTGGTCACGACCGACCGACGGGAGGAACGCGATCTCGACGCGCTGGACCTGCTTGTCCGCGCCGATCTTGGCGGCCCACAGCGAGAGGTCCGCGACCGCCGTCCACGAGGTGGTGCCGGCCGTCGGAGCGTCCGGGCTGAGCGTCAGGCGCGCGCTGTTCGAGGACAGCGTCGGGTTCGCGCGCTGCATCGCGCCGTAGGTGTACTCGAGGTTGGTCGTGCCGTCCGCCTGCGTGCTGTGGCCGCTGACGACGAAGTCCTTCGTGCCGTAGCCGTAGAGGCTGACCACGAGCGTCGGCTTCACCAGCGCGTTCGCCGCGAGACCGGTCATCTTGATGTCGACCGTGAGCTTGTACGTCGCGGGATCGTACGAGGCCGCGTCGATCGTCGTCTTGACCGCATCGGCGAACCGCGCGCCGCTGTCGTCGTAGATCGCCGCGGTGCGGCCGCTGTGGATCTGCTTGAACGTCCGGGCGCCGCCGGCCTTGTGGCACGTGAGGCAGTCCGTGGTGGCCAGGTTCATGCTGCCGTGGATGGCCGCCGGCATGATGCCCGGGTTCGTCGTCGTCCCGTCGCCGAGGAGGGCGGGCGCGCGCTTCGAGTCGGTGCCGCCCTTGCCGTTCACGGGGTGGCAGCTCTTGCAGGTGGAGATCTTGAAGTTGGCGTCGGCGAGGATGACGTCGAGCTTGCCGTCGTGGCAGGTGACGCAGTTCGCCATCGACTGCGGGAAGTTGAACTCCATCGCGTGCGACATGTGCGTGTCGTTCATGACGTTCGCCGTGTAGGCGTACGTGGTCTTCATCGCGTCCGTGAGGATCGGCGCGCCCTTGGCGTCCTTCGGGAGGGCGGCGTACGCGGCGGGATCGTCGACGATGACCTGCCAGTTCATGTCCGACCCCACGCGCTGGCCGGTGTGGCAGGCCTTGCAGGAGGCGAAGACCGGCAGGCCGACGACGGTCGCCTGGCGGTAGCCGTGCTTCGAGTACGGCTTGCCATGGCACTTCTCGCAGCCGGTGACGTTGGCCGAGGACTCGTAGTCGATCGTGCCGTAGACCTTGCCCGCGCTCGCCACGTTGTCCGGGAAGGCGTAGTGGCCCGTCGCCGGCGCCGCGAGGACGTTCGCGTCCGCGATGTACCCGTAGATCATCGCGCTCTGCGAGGTCTCCGGGACGAAGTTCGGGTTCACGCCCGCCTTCGTGACGGCCGTGAACTGAGCTCCCTTGCCGCCGTCCACGATGGCCTTGAACTTGAATCCGCCGTTGAACTGGAAGGTGTGCGCGGTGGTGAAGGTCTTCGTCGCCGCGTCGTACTCCGAGGCGTAGAAGACCTTCTGCGTCATCATGCCGAGCGCGTCGTCACAGGTCCCGCCCGGGCAGGCCGCGGCCGCCGGGTAGATCGTGAAGGTGAGCGTCGACGCGGTCGCGGTGGTCTGGACGCCGTCGATCACGAGCTTGAGCTTGCCCGTGACCGCGCTCATGCCGTCCTGGCCGTTCGTGCCGTCGGTGCCGTCGGTGCCGTTGACACCGTTCGCGCCCTTCTCGCCCTGGCAGCCCGTCACCGCGAGAACGCCGGCGAAGAGCAGCGCGCCATACTTGTTCATCCATCTCTGCATGTGGTGAAACCCTCCAAGTGGCTCGCGCGAGCGCGCAGCCTTTCCAGCGGCGCCACCGACCTCGGAGCGCCGCACGTCCCCAGCGGACGGTTGATCTCGAGCAATTGGTGGTTCAAGCAATTGCTAACTGCCTGACATCGCGAATGAACGACGAGCATCCCCCTGCGTCAACATTCCGACCCCCGAATGCGTGCCGCGAGCCAAAATGAGCGGATTGGTTTCGGCGCAAATTATTCGAAGCGCAATGCCCGTCGCACGGAGCCGGGATCTCGCGGATAAGGCTCCGGCGAGACGGGAGGTTTGCGCGCGGACGCGCGAAGCAGGACCTCCCGTGTGACGCTCGGGAAACGTGAAGCGCGCAATTTGCGCGCCGCGCGTTCGGATCGGTTCGGTGGCGACGTTCACCGGCAGAAGCGTAGTGACTGCGCTCCGTTGAGCTTCACTCTTGCTAATCGTTAACGCGGCCGGGTGAGGCGACACCCCGGGTCGAGAGCGTGCCCCTGCGACAGCGAGTCCTCGCCACGTAGCGCGCACGAAACGTGAAGGCTGGCTCGCCGCGTTCCAGGGTCGAGGACGATCCTGTCGTCTTCACGACACGGCGTCCCGTCGTCGTGAGGCGCTCGATGAGCCCCGCCGGCACGCCGTCGGCTGCGCGAGCACGCCGGCGCGCGTCCGCCGTTCCCGCTCGGGAGGGCGCGAGCGCTCCCGAGGCCCCGCAGGCCCGCGCACGCGGGCCGCGGCCGTACCCGGAAGCACCCGCGGCGCGCCGGGCGCGCCTGGGCTATAGATGAGATCCGACCCCCCGCGAGGCGCCCCGTGAAGCTCCGCCGCGTCCTGCCGCTCGTCATCGGCTTCGTCTTCGTCCCCGCGGCGCTGATGCTGACGGTGGGCATCCTCATCCTGGTCTACGGCACCCTGCCGCGGGACTACGTCTTCGGCTGGCTCATCGTCGCGCTCGTGGCGACCACCATCTTCGGGTCGGCCGCCACGCTCGCGGTGATCTTCCGCGAGGCCCGGCTCGCGAAGCTCCAGACGGACTTCGTGAACAAGGTCTCCCACGATCTCCGGACGCCGCTCACCTCCATCCGGATGTTCGTCGAGACGCTCCAGCTCGGCCGCATCCCCGACGAGGCGCGCCAGCGCGAGGCGCTCGAGATCATCTCCGACGAGACCGCCCGCCTGT
This sequence comes from Anaeromyxobacter sp. SG64, assembly GCF_022690745.1. Lineage (NCBI taxonomy): Bacteria > Pseudomonadati > Myxococcota > Myxococcia > Myxococcales > Anaeromyxobacteraceae > Anaeromyxobacter > Anaeromyxobacter sp. SG64. Next base: position 71,394 of record NZ_JALCZB010000010.1, read on the forward strand.
CCGGGCTCATCAACCGGCTCCTCGACTGGGCGCGCATGGAGTCCGGCCGCCGCACCTACCAGCTCTCCCGCGAGCCGGTGGGGCCCATCGTGGACTCGGCGCTCCAGGCGTTCGAGGCCATGCTCCTGCAGCACCCCGCCGAGGTGGAGCGCGACGTCGCGCCGAACCTGCCGCCGGTCATGGCCGACCGGAAGGCGCTCTCGGAGGCGATCCTCGACCTCTTGCAGAACGCCCACAAGTACACCGGCCCCGAGAAGCGCATCACGGTGCGCGCCGTGGCGAGCGGCCCGACCGTGCAGATCAGCGTCACCGACAACGGCCCCGGCATCCCCGAGCGCGAGCACAAGCGCATCTTCAAGAAGTTCTACCGGGCGCGCGATCCGCTCTCGCGCACGATCGAGGGGACCGGGCTCGGGCTCGCGATGGTGAAGCACATCGCGGTGGGCCACGGCGGGAAGGTGTCGGTGTCGAGCCAGGTGGGCCACGGGGCGACGTTCACGATCTCGCTGCCCGCCCTCGGCGCGGTCGCCGAGGCGCCGCAAGGCGCGCGCGCGGCGCGGCCGGCGTAGGGAGGGAAGACGTGGGCGAGAAGATCGTGGTCATCGAGGACGATCCCTCCATCCTCCGCGGGCTCCAGCTGAACCTCGGGATGGAGGGCTACACCGTGCGCTCGGCGAGCGACGGCGAGACGGGGCTCCGGCTCGCCAAGACCGAGAAGCCCGACCTCGTCCTCGTCGACGTGATGCTGCCGCGGCTCGGCGGGCTCGAGGTGGTGCGCGAGATCCGCAAGGACGACCCCGAGCTGCCCGTCCTCATCCTCTCCGCGAAGGGGCAGGAGGGCGACAAGGTCGCCGGCCTCCAGCTCGGCGCGGACGACTACCTGGTGAAGCCGTTCGGGCTGAAGGAGCTGCTCGCGCGGATCGACGCGCTCCTGCGCCGGCGGCGCGCGCGCGGGGAGACCGGCCCGAACCGCGCCGTGCGGAAGGTGGGCCAGATCGAGCTCGACCTCGACGCGCGCCGCGCGACGGTGGCCGGGAACGCGCTCGAGCTCACGAGCCGCGAGTACGACCTCCTCGCCTTCTTCGTCCTGCACCCCGACCGCGTGTTCAGCCGCGAGCAGCTCATGGAGGCGGTGTGGGGCTCGCGCTACTTCGGCACGGCGCGGACGGTGGACAACTTCATCGCCCGGCTGCGCGCCCACATCGGCGACGACGCCGAGCACCCCCGGCATCTCGAGACGGTGCGCGGGGTCGGTTACAGATTCAATCCGTAGAGACGGGGGCTGCGCCCCCGCCCCGTCGACGGCTGACCGCCGTCGCCGGGGCCCCACCCCTGCTCGGCGGGGCCCGTGAACCTGCGCGCCCGCGTTCGCGGGTGCGCGCAGGTTCCCCGCCGGAGGGGCTTCGCCCCTCCCGCGCTTCGCCGCCCTCAGTCGGTCCCGCCTGCGAGCGCCTCCTTCACGCAGCGCACGAGCGGCTCGTCCTCGCCGGGCAGGACCGTGCGCGGATCGAGCACCACCCGATCCTCCTCGATCCGTGCGACGACGGGGGGATCCCGGCGGCGGAGCCGCGCGAGCAGCGCATGGGGATCGCCGGCGGGGAGGGCGAGCACGAAGGTCGGCAGGGTGACCTCGGGCAGGGAGCCGCCGCCCACCGCCGAGCGGCTGGGCACCACCGAGGCCCCCCCGCCCGCCGCGCCGAGCGCCGCTCGCCACCGCTCCGCCCGCTCCCGGATCGCCTCGGGCGCCGCCGCGATCGCGCGCCAGACGGGGACCTTCTCGCGCGCCTCGCCGCGCTCGTAGTGGGCGAGCGTCGCGCCGAGGCCGGCCAGGGTGACCTTGTCGACGCGCAGCGCGCGCATGAGCGGGTGGCGCTTCACGCGCCGGATCGCCTCCCGGCGGCCCACGAGGACGCCCGCCTGCGGGCCGCCGAGCAGCTTGTCGCCGGAGAAGCAGACGAGGTCGGCGCCGGCGCGCACGCGCTCCTGCACCGTCGGCTCGAGCCCGAGGCCGTGCGGCGCGGTCTCGAGGAGGGTGCCCGAGCCGAGATCGTCCACCACCCACAGGTCGCGCTCGCGCCCGAGCGAGACGAGCTCTTCGAGCGACGCGTCGTGCACGAACCCCTGCACGCGGAAGTTGGAGCGGTGCACCGACATGAGGATGCGCGTGCGCGGCCCGATCGCGTCCTCGTAGTCGCGCCGGTAGGTGCGGTTCGTCGTGCCGACCTCGGCGAGCGTCGCGCCCGAGCGGCGCAGCACGTCGGGGATGCGGAACCCGCCGCCGATCTCCACGAGCTGGCCGCGCGAGACCACCACCTCGGGCGCCCCGTCCGCCGGCGCGTCGCCCGACGGCCGGGCCGGCATGAGCGCGGCGAGCGCGAGCATCACCGCCGACGCGTTGTTGTTCACCACCACCGCCGCCTCGGCGCCGGTGAGCCGGCAGAGCGGCGCCTCGGCGTGCCCGTAGCGATCGCCGCGCTCGCCCGCCTCGAGGTCGTACTCGAGGTTCGTGTAGCCTGCGGCGGCACGACGCATCGCGTCGATGGTGTCCTCGGAGAGCGGCGCGCGGCCGAGGTTCGTGTGGATCACCACGCCGGTGGCGTTGATCACCGGCCGCAAGGAGCCCTTCGACGCCGCCTCGAGCCGATCGAGGAGGTCGCGCTCGATCGCCTCGGGCGGCGGGCAGGTGGCGCCGCCCAGGATCTCGCGCCGGATCCGCTCCAGCTCCCCTCGCACCGCCTCCATCACCACCCCGTGCCCGAGCCGCCGCACCAGCCCCGCCTTCTCGGCCGCTTCGAGCAGCCGGTCGGCACGCGGCAAGTTTCGAGCCTCGGAAGGGGGGGCCGGGGGCGAATTTGGAGCTTTCATGTCCGCATGCTAGCGGAGGTTTTCCGCTGACAAGAGCCTTGTCTAACCACGCGTGAGCGGGTAATCCTTCGCGCACTCCTATGCCCCCTATCGTAGCGTCTCCCACGGCGGCAGAGTCCTATCTCTGGGCGATCATCCTGTTTCCGCTCGCGGGCGCGATCGTGAACGGGCTCATCGGGCGGCGGATCGGGAAGGGGAACGTCACCCTCATCGCCCTCGGCGCGATGGTGGGTGCGCTCGTCGTCTCGACGATCGCCTTCACCTGGGCGCTGCAGGGCACCGTCCTGCACTTCCGCGGCGATCCCTGGATCCGTGTGGCCGGCCCGGACGGGCGGGCGCTCATCTCGATCGGGTGGGGCCTGCTCGTCGATCGCCTGTCCGGAACGATGATCATGGTCGTCACGGGCGTCGGGACGCTCATCCACATCTACTCCGCGTCGTACATGTCCCATGAGGACGACACGGGGTACGCCCGGTTCTTCACGTACCTGAACCTCTTCGTCGCGGCGATGCTCACGCTCGTCCTCGGCGACACGCTCGTGCTGACGTTCGTGGGCTGGGAGGGTGTCGGCCTCTGCAGCTACCTCCTCATCGGGTTCTGGTACACGGACCCGGCGAAGGCGTTCGCCGGCCGCAAGGCGTTCGTCACGAACCGCATCGGCGACTTCGGCTTCCTCGTCGGCCTGTTCGCGCTCATCTCGATCTTCGGGACGGCGAGCTACGGCGACCTGCAGGCCATCGCGCGCTCGCTCGACCCGGCGGCGGCGATCCAGGTCGGCACCTTCGCCGGCCGCACCTACCAGTGGGCCATCACCTTCGCGCTGCTCGGCCTGTTCGTGGGCGCGTGCGGCAAGAGCGCCCAGCTCCCGCTCTACGTCTGGCTGCCGGACGCGATGGCCGGCCCGACGCCGGTCTCGGCCCTCATCCACGCCGCGACGATGGTCACCGCCGGCGTGTACCTCGTCGCGCGCAACGCCTTCCTGTTCTCGCTCGCGCCGGCCGCGATGGCGACCGTCACGATCGTCGGCGCGCTCACCGCGCTGTTCGCGGCGCTGATCGCCTTCGTCCAGACCGACATCAAGAAGGTCCTCGCCTACTCGACCGTGAGCCAGCTCGGCTTCATGTTCATCGGCGTGGGCGTCGGCGCCTGGTGGGCGGGCGTGCTGCACCTCGTCACGCACGCGTTCTTCAAGGCCTGCCTGTTCCTCGGCGCCGGGTCGGTGATGCACGGCATGGGCGACGAGACCGACATCCGCAAGATGGGCGGGCTCCTCAAGAAGATGCCGCACACGGCCGCGACCTTCGGGATCGCGACGCTCGCCATCACCGGCTTCGTGCCGCTCTCGGGCTTCTGGTCGAAGGACGCCATCCTCGGCAACGCGCTCTTCAGCCACAACCCGGCGTGGCACCAGGTCGGCGAGATCGCCTACGTGCTCGGCACGCTCGCGGCACTCGGCACCGCGTTCTACATGTCGCGCGTGTTCTTCCTCACCTTCGTCGGCAAGCCGCGCACCCACGCCGCCGAGCACGCGCACGAGTCCTCGCCGGTGATGACGATCCCGCTCTGGATCCTCGCGATCCTGTCGATCGTCGCCACCGTGCTGGCCCTGCCGGTGCACGGTCAGCTCGGGCACCTGTTCGAGCGGTTCGTGGAGCCGGTGTTCGCGGCGGGGACCGCGCGGCTCCTCGCGGTCGAGCACCTGCACGCCGGCGAGCACCCCGCGTGGCCGTACTTCGCGGCCTGGGGCGTCGCTGCGCTCGGCACCCTCGTCGCGTGGACGATGTACGCCGGCCCGGCGCTCGAGGCGCCCCGCAAGCTCGCCCTCGCGTTCCCGCGCCTGTACCGCTTCGCGTACGACAAGTTCCGCGTCGACGAGCTGTACGAGTTCCTCGTCATCGAGCCGCTGCGCTACCTCGCGTACATCCTGTGGCGCATCGTGGACGTCTTCGCGATCGACGGCCTCTTCGTGAACGGCGTCGCGCGCGCGGTCGGGGCCGCCGGCTCGATGTTCCGGGTCGCGCAGAACGGCGACCTGCAGCGATACGCGGCGGTGATGGCAGTCGCCGCGGCGGTGATCCTCTGGACCGTGCTCGGCGCGGGAGGGCGCTAGACCGTGAACCTCCTCACCCTCGTCACCTTCCTCCCGCTCGCCGGCGCGCTCGCGCTCGTGCTCGTCCCGCGCGACGAGCCCGGGCAGCACCGCGCGCTCACGCTCGGCTTCTCGCTCCTCACCTTCGTGCTGTCGCTCGGGCTCTGGTTCGGCTTCGACGCCTCCGCGAGCGCGCCCGAGTTCCAGTTCGAGCAGCGCCTGCCGTGGATCCAGTCGCTCGGCATCGGCTACCACGTCGGCCTCGACGGCGTCGCGCTCCTGCTCGTGATGCTCACGACGGCGCTCACGCCCATCGTGATCCTGTCCGCGTGGCGGGCGGTCGAGGAGCGCGTGAAGGAGTTCATGATCGCGCTGCTCGTGCTCGAGACGGCGATGATCGGGACCTTCGCCGCGCTCGACCTCGTGCTCTTCTACGTGTTCTGGGAGCTCATCCTCGTGCCGATGTACCTGCTCATCGGCATCTGGGGCTCGCAGAACCGCCTGTACGCGACGGTGAAGTTCTTCATCTACACGTTCACGGCGAGCGTCCTCATGCTGCTCGCCATCATCTACATCTACTTCCACGACGGCGGGACCTTCGACTACGTCCAGGCGCGGCAGGCGCTGCAGGTGACGCCCGACCACGCCCGCTGGCTCTTCCTCGCGTTCGCCGTCGCGTTCGCGGTGAAGGTGCCGATGTTCCCGCTCCACACCTGGCTGCCCGACGCGCACACCGAGGCCCCGACCGCCGGCTCAGTCATCCTCGCCGGCGTGCTCCTCAAGATGGGCACCTTCGGCTTCTTCCGGTACGCGCTGCCGCTCTTCCCGGAGGCGGCGCTGCAGTACCGGAACGTCATCGCCGTGCTCGCGGTGATCGGCATCCTCTACGGCGCGCTCATGTCGCTCGTGCAGACCGACATGAAGCGGCTCGTCGCCTACTCCTCGGTCTCGCACCTCGGCTTCGTGATGCTCGGCCTCGTGGCGCTCTCGGCCGAGGGGCTCACCGGCTCCGTCTACCAGATGCTGAACCACGGCGTGTCGACGGGCGCGCTGTTCCTCCTCGTCGGCATGCTCTACGAGCGGCGCCACACGCGGCTCATCGCGGAGTACGGCGGGATCGCGAAGCAGGTCCCCTGGATCGCGACGGCGTTCGTCATCGTGATGCTGTCGTCGGTCGGGCTGCCGGGCACGAACGGCTTCGTCGGCGAGTTCCTCATCCTCTCCGGCACCTGGCTCTCGCGGCTCGGCTCGGCGCCGGTGTTCGCGACCCTCGGCGCGCTCGGCGTCATCCTCGGCGCGGTCTACATGCTCATCCTGGTCGAGCGGGTGTTCTTCGGGGCCATGCGGAACCCGGCGAACCGCGCCCTCCCCGATCTCAGCGTCCGCGAGGGCTTCGTCCTCGTCCCGATGCTCGTGCTCATCGTGGTGATGGGGATCCTCCCCGGCCCGTTCCTCGCGCCGGCGAAGCCGGCCGTCGACCGGCTCATCGGGCGGTTCCAGCAGGCGGAGGCGCGGCTCGGCATCGGCCCGCAGGTCGGCACGGTCACGCCGTCCGTGGCGGTCCGCGCGGGCGCCCAGCTTCCCGCCCCGACGCTCCCCATCGTCCTCCCCACCGGCGGGGCTCACTGACATGAACGGCTTCCCGACGAACGACTTCGTGGCGCTCCTCCCGATCGCGATCCTCACGGTCGGGGCGCTCGCGGTGCTCCTCAGCGAGGTGTTCCTCGTCTCGGGGCGGCGCGGGTACCAGGCCGCCATCACGGTCGTGTTCGCCGTCGCCGCGGGGGCCGCGGCGATCGCCCGGCCCTACTCCGGCTACGTGTTCAACCGCCAGGCGGTGGTCGACGACTTCTCGGCCTTCGTGACGGTGGTCGTGTGCGCCGGGCTCGCGCTCTCCGCGCTCGTCGGCGCGGGCTGGCTGCGCGCCCGGAACGCGGAGCGCGGGGAGTTCTACGGGCTCGCGCTGTTCGGCACGGCCGGCATGGCCCTGCTCGGCATGGCGACCGACCTCCTCGTCGCGTTCATCGCCATCGAGGTGATGAGCCTCGCGACGTACTCGCTCGCCGCCTACCTCCGCCGCGGCAAGCGCCCCTCCGAGGCGGCGTTCAAGTACCTCGTGCTCGGGGCCATCTCCTCGGCGCTCTTCCTCTACGGCTCGGCGCTGCTCTACGGCGCGTCCGGCTCCACCCTGTTCGGCGAGCTCGCGAAGGGCCGCGGCTCGCCGCTCTCCCTCGCCGGGCTGAGCCTCGTCGCGGCCGGCATCGCCTTCAAGATCGCGGCGGTGCCGTTCCACGCCTGGACGCCCGACGTCTACGAGGGCGCCCCCACGCCGGTGACCGCGTTCATGGCGGCCGGGGTGAAGGCCGCCGCGTTCGCGCTCCTCGCCCGCATCTTCCTCTCCGCGGAGGCGGGGACCGCCGCGCAGGCGACGGCGTTCTCGGGCGTCATCAGCGGCCTCGCCGTGCTGACGATGATCTTCGGGAACCTGCTCGCGGTGCCCCAGCGCTCCGTGAAGCGGATGCTCGCGTACTCCTCCGTGGCGCACGCCGGGTACCTCCTCGTCGGCGTGCTGTCCGCCTCGGTCGCGGGCGTGCGCGAGAAGGCGCTCGCGGGGCTGCTCTTCTACCTCGCCGTGTACGCGGCGACGGCGATCGGCGCCTTCACCGTGGTGGGCGCGCTCGAGCGGCGCTCCCGCCTCGACGACGAGCCCGCCGACGCGTGGGACCTCGAGCGCTTCGCGGGGCTGGCGCGGCGCCGCCCGGGGCTCGCGTTCGCGATGGCCGTGTTCCTGCTGTCGCTCGCGGGGATCCCGCCCACCGCGGGCTTCATCGGGAAGCTCTACATCTTCCAGGCGGCCATCGGCGCGCAGCTCTACGGCCTCGCCATCCTCGGCGTGCTGACGAGCGCGATGGGCATCTACTACTACCTCCGCGTCGTGGTCTACATGTACATGCGGCCCGCGGCCGGCGAGGCGGAGCCGCTCTCGTCCGCCGCGACCTCGGTCGCCCTGGCCGCGGCGGTCGCGGTGGTGGTGGTGCTCGGGCTCGTCGCCGACCCGGTGATCCGCCTCGCCCAGGCCGCCGGCGCGATCCTGCTCTAGGCTCTCCGGCCGTTCCTCACGCGCCCGCCGCGCCGCGATCAACGCGGTGCCGGCGGGCGCGCAGCCTCGTCAGAACCTTCAGGCGGGCCGCGCGAGCGCGTCGGCGGCGAACGGCTTCGGGAGCGGCTGCGCGCGCGGGTGACGGCGCACGACGTGGGCGAGGAGATCCTCGTGGGGGCCCGTCACGACCGTGCGCACGCCGGCCGCGGCCGCGGCCTCGAGCACGGTGTCCGAGCCGACGAGGTGCGCGTCCACCACGCAGCAGTCGGGTCGCCGCGTCGCGATTCGCGCCAGGGCGTCGTCCGCGGTGTCCGCGGCGACGGCCGCGTGGCCGTCCAACCTGAGCGCGATCGCGAGTGCCTCGCGGAAGTTTCGGTCACCGTCGACGATGAGGAACGAGGCCATGCGGGCGGCGATCCGCGGAGAAAAAAGAAAAGAAGTGCAAAGCGCAGCTGAAGTGGCGGGGGGGGACCTCCTTCAACAGGCTGCTTTGCACTTCTCTTGGTTCGCTAAGAGCAACATCGGTGCCATCCGGGGCCTTGCGCGTCCTTCTTGCCGGACAACCGAGGAAATCCAGGAGGATGGCGGTCGAACGTTCCACCGGCGAGGGGACCCCCGCAGTGACCCAGCGGGCCTCCGCGTTGCACACGTGAAAGGCGGCCGTTTCAGAGCTGAAAAACGCGTGTCCCGCACTCGCTCGGCGGCGCCTGGCCGCGCGTCGCCGGCTCGCCGTCGCCGCGGGCTAGGCCGGGGGAACGGCGCCGCGGGCATCGATGGCGAGCCGCTTCATCCTCCGCCACAGCGTCGTCGGCGAGACCCCGAGCTCGCGCGCCACGCGGCCGAGATCGCCCTCGCAGCGCGCGAGCGCCGCCTCGATGGTGCGCCGCTCCGCGTCCTCCACCGCCTCGGCGAGCGTGCGGCGGTCCTCGTCGCGCCCCGGACCGACGTCGCGCACGGCCTCGATGTGTACGTCGCCCGCGCGGATCTCCCGGCTGGGAGAGAGCGCCGCGGCCTGCTCGATCGCGTTCTCGAGCTCTCGCACGTTGCCGGGCCACTCGTGCTCGACGAGCCGGGCGAGCGCTTCGGGGATGAGGATCTTCCCCTCGGCGGTGCGGCGGTTGTAGCGCTGCACGAAGTGGGCGGCGAGGAGGGGGATGTCCTCGCGCCGCTCCCGCAGCGGGGGGATCCGGACCGGCACCACCGCCAGCCGGTAGTAGAGGTCCTCGCGGAACCGGCGCTCGGAGATGGCGCGGCGCAGATCCTGGTTCGTCGCCGCGATGATGCGCACGTCGACCTGGACCGGCGCGGACTCGCCCACCCGGCGGATCTCGCCCTCCTGCAGGGCGCGCAGGAGCTTCGCCTGGAAGCCCGGCGCGGTCTCGCCGACCTCGTCGATGAAGAGCGTCCCGCCGTTCGCCTCCTCGAACAGGCCGCGCCGGGCGCGGATCGCCCCGGTGAAGGCGCCCTTCGCATGGCCGAAGAGCTCCGACTCGAGGAGCGTCTCGGTGATGGCGGCGCAGTTCACCGGCACGAACGGCTTGTCGCCGCGGCGGCTCGCGACATGGATCGCGCGGGCGACGAGCTCCTTGCCGGTGCCCGACTCGCCGGTGACGAGGACCGTGGCGTCGGTGGGCGCCACGCGCACCACGCGGTCGAGCACCTCGCGCATGGCGGCGGAGCGGCCGATGACGTGCTCGAGGCCGTAGCGCTTGCGGAACTCCCCCGCGAAGAGGCTCACCTCGCCGAGCAGGCGGCGCTTCTCGAGCGCCTTCGAGACGCGCAGGAGGAGCTCGTCCTCCTTGAACGGCTTCGCGAGGAAGTCGTAGGCGCCCTCCCGGATCGCGTCGACCGCCGACTCGATCGTGCCGTAGGCGGTCATCACGATGACCTGGGTCTCGGGCGCGAGCCGCTGCGCCGCGCGCAGGACCTCCATCCCGTCGACGCTCGGCATCCGCAGGTCGGTGAGGACGACGTCGAAGGTCTCCTGCTGGAGGCGCTGCACCGCCGCCGCGCCGTCCTCCGCCTCCTCCACCACGTGTCCGGCCTGGCGCAGCACGATGGCGGTCGTGGCGCGCATGTTCTTCTGGTCGTCGACGACGAGGACCTTGCCCCGGGGGGGAACGCTCGCGGCCGCGCGGCGCGCGAGGTCCCCGCCGTCCTCGGAGCCGGCGACGCCGGGGGGGAGCTCAACCATGGGCGGCTTCCTTCTCGGTGGGGGACGGGCGCAAGGGCAGCCGGAGGCGGAACGCCGTGCCGGTGCCGCCCGGGCGGCTCTGCACGGTGAGCTCGCCGCCGTGGCCGTCGACGATCCGCTTCACCACCGCGAGCCCGAGCCCGGTCCCGCTCGCCTTGGTCGTGAAGAAGGGCTCGAAGATCCGGTGCCGGACCTCCTCGGGGATGCCGGGGCCGGTGTCCTCGAGGTCGAGGGCGGCGGCGCCGTCCTCGCGCCGCAGCCGGACGGTGAGCCGGCCGCCGCGGGGCATCGCCTGGAGCGCGTTCACGGCGATGTTGATGACCGCCTGGCGCACGAGGCGCGCGTCCATCGGGACGGCCGGCAGGTCGGGGTCCACCTCCCGGTGGACCTCCACGCCCTGCGGGTTCTGGGCGAGCGCGGTCTGGATCGCCTCGTCGACGACGCGCTCGAGCCGCTCGGGGCGGAGCTGCGGCTCGGAGGGGCGCGCGAAGTCGAGCAGGTCGCCGACGATCCGGTTCAGGCGGTCCGCCTCCTCGCCCACGATGTCGAGGAGCAGCTTCGCGTCGCCGGCGGGGCGGATGAGCCGGCGCAGCGAGCCGAGCGAGTTGAAGATCACGCCGAGGGGGTTGCGCACCTCGTGGGCGACGACCGCGGAGAGCTCGCCGAGCGCGGCGAGCCGCTCCTGCTGGATGAGCTGCCGCTGCGCCCGGGCGAGCTCCGCGTAGCTCTTGCGGAGGTCCTCGTAGAGGCGGGCGTTCTCCGCGGCGACGGCGAGCTGGTTCGAGATGGCGGCGGCGCGCTGGATCTCCGCGGACGTGAAGCGGCGCGGCGCGCGGGTCTCGATGATGACGGCCGCGCCGATGGTGCGCTCGCGGACGAGGAGCGGGAGCACGAGCAGGGCGCGGGCCCCGGTCAGCGCCCGGGCCTCGGGGGAGACGCGAGGATCCTGCTCCACGTCCTCGATCGCGACGGCCTCGCCCCGCTCGAGGACGGGGCTCTCGATGGGCGTCGAGCCCGGCGGGAGCCGGCGCCCGAGCAGGCCCCGCAGCGGCCCCGCCACGGCCCGGATCTCGGGGCTGCCCCCGTCGCCGGGCCCGAGCGCGAGGAACGCGGCGGTGCAGTCGACGATGCGCGCGAGGTTCTTCACGCCCTCGCCGAGCACCTGCTCGATGTCGAGGGTGGCGAGGGAGCGGCCGACGTCGTGGAGCAGCGCGAGCTCCTCGGCGCGGCGGCGGGTCTCGGAGTAGAGCCGCGCGTTGTCCACGGCGACGGCGAGCTGGCTCGCGATGGCCATGGCGCGGGAGAGCTCGCCGGGGGTGAAGGTGCGCTCCGCGTCCGCGCCCTCGACGAGCGCGACGCCGACCGGCTGGTCGCGGACGTGCAGCGGGACGGCGAGCACCGCCGCGCCCGTGTCGGCGCGCCCGGCGAGCGGCGCGTGCGCCTCGAGGGCGGCCCGCGCCATGGAGGGCTCCTCGAGCGAGAGGCGGTCCGCGCCGACCGGCGCGCCCCGGAACGCCGCGCGTCGCAGCGCCTGCCCGCGCACGTCGCCGAGGAGGATCGTGCACGCCGGGACCTCGAGGGTGCGCATGAGCTGCTCCGCGCCGGCGCCGAGCACCTCCTCGAGCTCGAGCGAGGACGAGACCACCCGGGCGACGTCGATGACCGCGGAGAGCTCGGCGAGGCGGTCGCGCGCGGCCTGGTACAGGCGGGCGTTCTCGATCGCCACCGCGAGCTGGTTCGCCACCGCGGTGACCCGCTGGACGTCCGCCTCCGTGAAGCGCCGGGGGCGGCGGGACTCCTCGATGACGAGCACGCCGAGCGGCTCGCCGCGCAGGAGCAGCGGCGCGAAGAGCATGGCGCGCGGCGAGAGCCGGTCCCGGAGCTCGGCGTTCACCTCGAGGTGGTTTCGGGCGTCGTCCACCACGATGGCCCGCCGCTCGCGGATCACGCGGAAGGAGACGCCCCCGTCGCGCAGCGCCTGGGGCAAGAGGGCGGGATCCTCCTCCTCGAGCCCCGTCCCCGCCGCGAGGTGCAGCTCGCTCGCGACCGGATCGTAGAGCACCACCGCACCGCGGCTCGCGTCGAGCAGGCGGCGGCCCGCCTCCACGCCGTCCCGCAGCACCTGGTCGAGATCGAGCGAGGCCGCCACGGTCCTGCCCATCTCGTTGAGGAGCGAGAGCTCCTCGACGCGCGCGCGCGCCTCGGCGTAGAGCTCGGCGTTCTCGAGCCCGACGGCGAGCTCGCCGGCGAGCGCGTTCGCGAGCGCGAGCTCCGGATCGCCGAAGCTGCGGCCGGCGTCGTCGGCGATGAAGAGCACCCCGCGGGTCGCTTCACGGGAGGTCAGCGGGACGGCGAGCATCGCGAGGGACGGCATGCCGGGCGCGGCGTGGATGCTCGTGCGCGGATCGCCCTTCACGTCGGCGCTCCACGCCGGCGCGCGGCGCCGGAACGCCTCCGCGGCGATCCCGTCCTCCTCGAGCGAGATCCGCATCTTCGCCGGATCCAGCGGCGCCCCGAACGCGGCCACGCCCCGCAGGGCGCGCCCTCCGTCGTCCACGAGCAGCACCGCCGCGCCGCGGGCGGAGAGGGCGCGGGCGACCTCGCGGCAGCCGTCCTCGAGCAGCGCCCGCACGTCCCCCGGCGCGTTCCCGAAGATCCGCAGCGCGAGCGCGTGGACGGCCTCGAGGTCGGAGAGGCGGCGCCGCACGTCCGCGAAGAGGCGCGCGTTCTCGACGGCGACGCCCAGCTGCACGCCGATGGCGGAGAGGAGGCCGACGTCGCCCGGCTCGAGCTCGCGCCCGTTGACGGGTCGGGTCACGAGGAGCGCCCCGAGCGCGTGGGCCTTCGCGAGCAGCGGCACGGCCACGAGCGGCCCGTCGCCGCGCGCGGCGCGGAACGCCTCCCAGGCGTCGCCGCCGCTGGCCGGGTCGCGCCCGTCCACGGGGCCGAGGCGCGCCACCGCGAGGCCGGGGGCGCCCTCGCCGACCTGGAGCTGGGCGACCGCGCGCGCCGCCTCGGGCGCGAGGCCCACGCCGGAGACGAGCAGGAGCCGGTCGCCGTCGCGCAGGAACGCGGCCCCGCCCGCGTCGAGCGTGCCGCACACGCGGCGGAGCGCGGCGTCGAGCAGCAGCACCGGGTCGAGCTGCGCCGAGGCGAGCGCGAGGTCGTTGAGGAGGGTGAGCTCGCCGACGCGCCGGCGCAGGTCACCGAGCAGGCCGTGGGACTCGATCGCGCCGGCGAAGTGGGCGGCCGCCGCGGCGAGCACGTCGAGCCGCGAGTGCGCCCGCTCCGGGCCGGAGCGGTACCCGGCGGTCATGACGCCGACCACGCGCGAGCGCGCCACGAGCGGAACCCAGGCGCTGGCCGCGAAGCCGAGGCGCGCCACCAGCGCGCCGCCCGGATCGTCGGCGCGGGCCTCCACCACCCGCGCGGTGCGGTCGCGCACGACGTCCCCGAGCGGCGAGGTGAGCGGGAGGCGGGCGGTGTCCGCCGGCGCGTTCTCGACCCCGTCGTGGAAGCGGCAGGCGAGCTCGCCCTCGCGGTCCTCGAGCACGTAGACGCCGAGCGCGTCGCAGCCCGTGGCGGCCCGCACCAGCTCGGCGGAGCGCGCGAAGAAGCTCGGCAGATCCGCCGCGTCGCCGGCGATGGCGCCCAGCCGGTTCAGCGCCGCGAGCTCGGCGTTGCGGCGCGAGAGGTCGGCGATGATGCGCGCCGCGTCGAGCGCGGCGGCCACCTGCGCCCCGAAGAGCCGCACCGCCGCGACGTCGCCGCGGTCGAGCCAGTCGCCGACGATGACGAGGTAGTTCCGGATGGCGGTCCGCTCGTCGAGGCGGACCGCGATGGCGCGGGTGAGGCGGAGCGCGACCGCGCTCGCGTGGGCGACCTCGGCCCGCGGGTCACCCACGAACGCCGCGACCTCCGACCCCCAGTCGTCGGAGAACGCCACCCCGTCCGCCCACACGGCGCGGGAGAACGATCCCCACGCGCCAACGCGGCCGACGAGGGGCCCCGCCTTCTCCACGAACTCGGCCTCGATCGCGGGCGCCGGCGCGGCCCACTCCAGGCGGACGCCGTCCGACTCGGGGCGCATGAGGAGCGAGGTGAGCCCGATGGCGCGCAGCCCGTCGCGGACGCGCTCGAACACCCCCGCCTCGTTCCGCTCGCGCTGGATGGCCGCGCCGAGCGCCGCGAGCGCCTCGAGGCGGGGGCGGCGGTCGGCGCGCGCGGAGACGTCCCGGACGCGCACCAGCACGTCCCGGCCGTCGACGTCCATCCTGAGCTCCACCGCCCGGCGCCCGCCGCCGGGCAGCGCGAGGGCGACCTCGTACTCGGCCGGCGTCGGCTCGCCGCGGAGCAGCCGCGCGTACCGGTCCGCCGTGCGCGACCGGTCCTCCGGGGCGAGGAGCTCGAACGCCTTCGCGCCGACGAGCGCGGCGCTCGTGCTCTCCACGAGCGCCGCCACGAGCGGGCTCGCGTACAGGATCCGCCCCCCGCGGATGACGACCGTGCCGACGGCCTCGAGCGGCGCCTCGCTCATGCGCGCCCCTCCCCGCGCAGCACGCGCTTCTCGCCGACGCGCAGGGTGACCTTCTCGCGATCGAAGTACTCGGCGAGCGGGATGACGTGCTTGCGGGTGGCGCCGACGAGGTCCTTGAACTCCTGGGTCGAGATCTCGCGCCGCTCGCGCAGGAAGGCGACGAGCCGCTCCCGGAGCGCCCCGACCGCGCCCGCGTCGAACCAGAGCTCCGCGCTCGCGCGGACGACGCGCCCCTCGGCGAGGAGGAGCTTCAGCACCGCCTGCACGTCGGCCGGCGCGCCTCCCACGAGCAGCGGCAGCTCCGCGAGCCAGGCCGGCGTGAGCCCACCCTGGGCGAGCGCCTGCGCGACCTTCTCCTTCAGCGCCCCCGCGTCGGCGCCGGAGGCGGCGGCGTGGCCCTTCCGGCGCACCTGGTCGCCCTGGACGACGAGCTCGCCCCTCTCCGCGAGCTGGGCGAGGAGCCGCTGGAACAGGCGGGGATCGGTGATGGGGGGCAGGCTCCCCCGCAGCTCCTCGCGGCCGATGCCCGCCGCGAGCGGGTGCGCGGCGTGGAACGCGTCGACCGCGGCGAGGAGGCGCCGCGCGAGCTCCTGGGCGACCGGGCCCCCCACGTAGGCGCGGCGCTCGCGATCGAACAGCACGGCGCCGCCCTTCGCGCCGAGGCGGTCGAGCGCGCCCTGCGCCGCCCTGGGCGCGAGCGCGGTCCGCCCCACGAGGCCGGGCAGGTCGAGCCCCGCCGGCCCGGCCAGCTCGAGCACGGCCGCGACGCGCGCGTCGGGGTCGCCGCGGGCGAGCACCTCGAGCTGCCGCGTCGCCTCGGGACGCCCGCGGCGGCGCCGCGGGGCGGCCACGGCGAGGACGCGCCCGCCGCCGACGGTCTTGCCGCGCCCCTCGAGCACCGCGAAGCCGCGCAGGATGAAGCGCTGGCCCGGGAGCGCCGCGACCGGCGCCCCGAGGCGGAGCTGCGCGAAGGCGGTCTCGCCGGGGCGGAGCTCGGCGCGATCGAGGAGCGCGACGGCGGCCGGCACCTGCGCGGTGCCCACGTGGAGGAGGAGCTTCGCGCGGTGCTTGAGCGGGCGCGGCGCGGCGGCGAGGAGCGTCACCTCGGCGTCGAGGATCGAGGACGGCGGCACGACGCCGGCGTGCACGAGCGCCTGGCCCCGCGCGACCGCGGTGGGCTCGATGCCGGGGAGGTTCACCGCCGTGCGCTGGCCGGCGAGCGCGCGCGGGGCGGCCTTGCCGTGCACCTGCACGCTCCGGACGCGGAGGGGCGGCGCCCCCGGCGGCGACGGCAGGAGCGCCGCCTCGTCACCCTCGGCGATCTGCCCCGAGAGCAGCGTCCCGGTGACCACCGTCCCGAACCCCTTCATGGAGAAGGCGCGGTCGATGGGCAGGAACACCGGCCCGTCCGCCGGCCGCTCCGTCACCTCGCCCGCGAGCCGGGCGATCTCGGCGCGGAGCTCGTCCAGCCCCTCGCCCGTGGCGGAGGACACCGGCAGCACCGCGGCGCCCTCCAGGAACGTCCCCTTCGTCGCCTCGCGGATGTCCTGCTCGAGGAGCGGCAACCAGTCGGCGCCCAGCCCGGGCAGGAGATCCGACTTCGTCACCGCCACGAGCCCGCGCGGCACGCCCAGGAGGCGGCAGATGTCGAGGTGCTCGCGGGTCTGGGGCATGACGCCCTCGTCCGCGGCGACGACCAGCACGACGAGGTCGATCCCGCCCGCGCCGGCCGCCATCGCCCGGACGAACCGCTCGTGGCCGGGGACGTCCACGACGCCGGCCACGGTGCCGTCGGGCAGCGCGAGGTGCGCGAACCCGAGCTCGATGGTGATGCCGCGCCGCTTCTCCTCGCGCAGCCGGTCCGGATCGATCCCGGTGAGTGCGCGCACGAGCGAGCTCTTGCCGTGATCGATGTGTCCGGCGGTGCCGACGACGACGCGCTTCATGTGCTCCCCCGGGACGGCCCGCAGGCCCCCCCGAACCTCCGCCTCATGGCGCCCGGCGCAGGCAGGCAGCGTGCGTCGCGGCAGGCTCCGTGCGCGCGGGGGGCGCCGTCAAACCCCGACCTCGCCCGGATCGACGCCGCCCGCCTCGCCGCCGTCGAGCTGGTAGTCCCAGCCGAACAGGACGAGCTCGTCCGTCTCGAGGAAGGAGAAGTCGGGCCGCGCCCCGTCGGGCCGGACGACGAGCACGGCGGTGCGCACCTCGCGCGCGCCCGCCTTGCGGGTCACCGCGCGCGCCTTCGCGAGCGTGGCGCCGCTCGCCGCGACGTCGTCCACGACGAGGACCTTCTTGCGCGAGAGATCGGGCAGCTCGACCACGGGCTCCGGCAGCGGCGCGGCGTCGCGCCGGCGCTTCTCGATGCGCACCGGGTAGAAGTCCACGCCCAGCGCGGCGGCGAGCGCTCCGCCCACGAACACGCCGCCCTTGGCGACGCCGACGACCACGTCCGGCTCGTACCGCGCGGCGATCCGCTGCGCGAGGCTCCGCGCGACCTCGCCGAAGGCGGCCCAGCCGATCTCGCGCACCGCCTTCTTGGGCGCGCGCTTCATGCGCGCCGGCGCGGCGAGGCGGTCCATGGCGAAGCCGTCGGCGACCCCCATGCCGAGCGGGTGGTCGACGATCGGGGCGCTGCGCTTCGCCTTGCGCGCCACCGCGCCGCGGCGGGGCTTTCCGGCGGCGCGGGCGGGCTTCGCGGAGCGGCGCTTCGCGGGGGCGGCGGTCTTCCTCTTCTTCGAGGTCGGGATGGCGGTCCTCCGGGAGAGGGGGCCGTTCGTCCGGCCCGGCAGGGGAGCAGAATCTACCACAGCCGTGCTCACCCGCTCGCCTCGCGCTCCCCCAGCCGGCGCGCGATGTCACGGAGCGCCGCCTCGTCCACGACGTACCGCGAGCGGCAGAACTCGCAGGTGATCACGGCCTGCTTCTCGGTGGCGAGCACCTCGAGGACGCCCTCGCGACCGAGCGCGGAGACCGCCGAGCGCGCCCGGGCGTCGCTGCAGCCGCACCGGTACGCCACCTCGCCGTCGGCGAGCAGCTCGAAACCCTGGCCGCCCACCTCCCTGAGGATGTCCTGGGCTGGGGCGCCGCGGGAGAGGGCCGCCGGGAGCGCGCCTCCGAGGAGTCGGGCGCGCGCCGCCTCGATCGCCGCGTCGTCGCCGTCCGGCAGGCGCTGCAGGAGCACCCCGGCGACCTCGCCGAGCGGCTCGCCCTCGCGCGGTACGACGGCGACGTCGAGGGCGGTCTCAACCTGCTCGCTCGCCGCGAACCAGCGGCGCAGGTCCTCCGGCAGGTCGAAGGTGACCAGCTCGACGGCGCTGCGGTAGTGCTGGCCGTCGCCGAGCTGCCGCAGGACCGAGAGGAAGCCCGAGCCCCCGAGCGCCGCGCGCGCGCCGCGCGCCGGATCGCCCGGGAAGTTCACGGCGGGTCGCCGGACGTAGCCGCGCACGTTCCCGTCGTGATCGGCGTCCACGAACAGGCCCGAGAGCGGACCGTCGCACTCGAGCTGCAGGTTCACGCGCCCCTTCTCCTTCTGCAGCGCGCCGAGCAGGGCCCCGCCGGTGAGCGCCTGCGCGAACAGGTGGGCGCTCGTCGGGTAGAGGCCGTGGAGCATGCGGGCCATCCGGGCGGTGTCGCCCACGCGGACGAACACCGCGCGTAGGCCGTGCTCGGGGAAGAGGCCGCGGCAGAGACGATCGGACATCCGGGTCATTCTGTCCGGATGCGTGGCGCGGCGCCACCCGCGCGCACCGCGAGGAAGCCCGCCGGCGCGCGCCCGTCGCGGCCCGTCAGCGCGGCAGGGTCGCGACGAGCGCGAGGCCGAGCTGGACGGCAGGCGGCTTCTCGCCCGCCGCCTCGCCGATGAGCTCGACGCCCGCCTTTCCGGCGGAGGGCAGCCGCTGGCCCTCGTGCAGGCAGCCCACGTCGCCGCGGTAGACCGGCGGTCCGCGCCCGCGCGAGAGATCGAACGAGCAGCTCCCGTACCGTCCCTTGAGCTTCTTCGGGTCGATGGAGATCCGCACGCGCTGCCCGTAGAACAGCCCCTCGACGTCCGTCTTGCCGCTCTTCTGCTTGAAGGTGAGGTTCACCTGGGGACCGGAGAGCCGCGACTCGCCGCCCACGAGGTTCACGTCCTGTCCGGCGATGTCGCCCGCCCAGCTGCCGTCCTCCCGGCGCGTCAGGTTCACGTCCGGTCCGACGATGCGGGTGTCGTCGAACGAGGCCCCGCTGCCCATGCCGCCGGTCGAGTAGAAGCGGACCTCGCCCTGGGGCTGGAAGGCGGGCTCCTGCGCGAGGGCACGCGACGCGAAGAGCGCGCCGGCGAGCAGCAGGGTCGACGAGAGGGTGCGCATGCCGTGACCCATAGCAGAGCGCGATCCGCCTACGCCACGACGCTGCGGATGGTATCCCTGAGGGACGCCGAGGGGCTCCAGCCGACCTCCCGCACGAAGCGGGAGCCGTCCACGACGCAGAGGTACTGGATGTGATCCACCTCCTCCGGCGGGAAGCTCGTGAGCCGCGCCTCGAACGCGCGCCGGAGCAGCGACCGGACCACGAGGTGCGGCACCGGGATGGGGTGACGGCCGAGCTGGTGCAGGATCGCGGAGAGCGGGAGCTGTCCGGGCCCGGTCACGTTGAAGACGCCGCGCAGGCCGGGCCGGAGCGCGAGCGCGAGCGCGCGGCACACGTCCTGCTCGTGGATGATCTGCACCATCGGATCGAAGCCGAGGACCGTGACGGGCCGCGCGAGGCGGAGGTAGTTCGACGGCGCGTTGCGCACCGTCGGCCCGACGATGTTCACCGGGCGCAGGAGGACGGTCTCGAGCTCGGGGTGCTTCCACATGAACGACTGCGCGTACATGTCGAGCTCGACGAGATCGCGCATCTCGC
Source organism: Anaeromyxobacter sp. SG64 (assembly GCF_022690745.1). Taxonomy (NCBI): domain Bacteria; kingdom Pseudomonadati; phylum Myxococcota; class Myxococcia; order Myxococcales; family Anaeromyxobacteraceae; genus Anaeromyxobacter; species Anaeromyxobacter sp. SG64. The sequence goes on from NZ_JALCZB010000010.1 coordinate 91,067, forward strand.
TGAAGCGCTCCCCCGCCATGAGCGGCGTCTCCTCGGGGAGGAAGTTCGAGTTGTCGGGGCGCGGCCCGTAGACGTTCGCCGAGGAGAGCACCACGGCCTTCTTCACGCCGTGGCGGGCGCAAAGATCCAGGATCTTGTGCGTGCCGAGGACGTTGAACGAGTGGGTCTCGCTCCGCAGCTCGCGGGGGTCGTGCATGATCCCGAGGTGGATGAGCGCCTCGGGCCGGTGGCGCCGGAACACCTCCTCGACCCGCGCCTTGCGGATGTCGAGCTGGTGGTGGGCGAGGTCCTTGGGCTTCCCCGCGAACGGGCGCCGGTCGAGGCCCACGACGCGCGTCTCGGTGTGCAGGAGCTTCGCCAGCGCGCGGCCGAGGTTTCCGGAGATCCCGGTCACGAGGACCGTGCGCGGCATGCCGGGGAAGGTGATGGGCTCGGTGCGGGGCGCCACGGGGGCTCCTACCAGAACACGTGCTTGCGCTCGGCGAGGCCGCGCTCGAGCAGCGCGGCCACCGCCGCCTGCACCTCCGCCACCTTGCGCTCGAGCTCGGCGTCGTCCTCGTCCGGCGAGCCCGTGAAGCGGAGCGGCTCGCCGAAGTGGAGGTGGTAGCGCGCGGGGAGGGGGAAGGGGAGGAGGGTGGGGGTGATGGGAAAGGCGGGGAAGGAGAGGAGGCGCGCGAGCGGCTTCAGGTCGAGCAGCGCCGGCGCCTGCTCCTCCGCGCCGACCACGCCGACCGGCACGATGGGGGCGCCCGACTCGAGCGCGAGCCGCATGAACCCCGGGCCGAAGCGGCGGAGCTGGTAGCGCTCCCTGAACGGCTTGTTGAGGCCGCGCACCCCCTCGGGGAAGACGAGGATCGCCTCGTCCGCGGCGAGGAGCCTCCGGCAGTTCTCGGGCGTGCCGACGATCTGCCCGCAGCGCGCCATGAAGGTCGAGACGAACGGGAGGGTCGGCACCCACCGCTCGACGAGCGCGCGCACGACGCGCGGCGGGTCCTTCTCGACGAGGAGCGCGACCTCGATCATCGCCGCGTCGAACGGGAGCTGGCCCGAGTGGTTCGACACGAGGAGGACGCGCCCCTCCGCCGGGACGTTGTCGACGCCGTGGAGCTCCACCCGGAAGTACTTGCGGTAGAGCCAGGTGAGCGGGGCGACCGCTGCGACGGCGAAGTCGAGGTCGAAGCCGTAGGGATCGACCCCGAACTCGTTGGCGGGCGCGGTGATCTTGTCGAGCCGGGCGCGGGTGCCGGGGCCGCCGAGCTCGTACGTCCACGCCTTGAGCCGCGCGCGCACGGCGTCCGACAGCTCCGACATTCCCTCCGTTTATCACGGGCCTGCTTCCTTGAAGGGGCCGCGGACCGGGTGCTACCTTCCGTGACCCCGAGGGCTCTCTCGCCTGCCCGCCGGAGACGTCCTGCACCGGAGGAACGCGACATGAGGGTCGGCTGCCCCCACTGCCACGCCGCCTACAACATCGACGACCGGCGTATCCCCGCGTCCGGCCTGAACGTCCGGTGCCCGAAGTGCCGCGAGACGTTCCCGGTCCGCCCCGCCGACGCGGACGGCGCGGGCCGGCGGGCGGGGGACGAGCCGGTGCCGCTCCCCGGGAAGACCGAGGGCGCCGTCCCGCTCGCGCCGCCCGCCTCCGCGGGCGTCCCGCTCCCGCCCCCCCCGAGCGCCGGGGTCCCGCTCCCGGCACCGCGCTCCGTGGCGGCAGGGGTGCCGCTCCCGCCCCCGGCGCTGCCTGCACCGGACAGCGTCCCGCTCCCGCCGCCGATCCCCGCCGCGCCGCGGCAAAACGATCCACTCGCGCCGCCTTCGACGCCCGGCGCCGATCCGTTCGGAGCCGACGTCCCCGACGCCACCGCGGACGCGGTGGAGGCGACGCCCGACGGCGGCGCGCTCGGGTTCGGCGAGGTCGAGCTCGGCGCCGGGCGGCCCGCCGCCCCGCCGCCTCCCTCGCTCGACGACACCGATCCGTTCGCCCCCGCGCCGGGGGCCTCGCCCTTCGGCGCGGCCTCGCCCGCCGCGGCCGATCCGTTCGGCGCGCCGGCGCCTGCCGCGCCGGAGGCGCCCCCGGCCCATCCGCCCGCCGCGGGCGGCGAGAACCTCGAGATGCTCTTCGGGGAGGGCGCCGCCGCGCCGGCTCCGGGCGGCGCCCGCTACCGCGTGCGCATCCGCTCCGGCAAGGTCGTGGGCCCGTTCGACGAGCGGCGCGTCCTCGAGCTCCTCTCGCGCGGCGATCTCACCGGCAAGGAGGAGGCATGCAAGGACGGAGAGGACGCGTGGGCTCCGCTCGGCGACGTGGAGGCGTTCTCGAAGGCGGTCGCCGGGGGCGCGCGGCGCCGCGGGTCGCCGAGGCTCGGG
>NZ_JALCZB010000100.1:0-16134 GCF_022690745.1 Anaeromyxobacter sp. SG64
CGGTACGCCCGCGCCGGCCGGCGCGCCCGCGGGCGCGGCGGGCCCGGACGGCGACGCCGCCGCCTCGGTCGCGCCCGCCTCCGCGAACCTCCTCGCGAGCAGGTCGAGGGCGAGCTTCGCGGCGGCCTGCTCCGCGTCCTTCTTCGAGCGGCCGGCGCCCTTCCCGACGACCTCGCCGCGCAGGTCCGTCTCCACCTCGAAGGTCTTCGAGTGATCCGGGCCGTGCTCGCCCACGACGCGGTAGCGGGGGGTGGCGCGGAGCCTGCTCTGCGAGAGCTCCTGGAGCTGGGTCTTGAAGTCGCGGTCGAGCGTGCCGGCCGCGGCCCGCGCGAACGCCTCGCCCAGGAAGCGATCGATGAGCACGAGCACCGGCGCGAGCCCGTCGCCGAGGTAGAGCGCCGCCACCACGGCCTCCATGGCGTCGGCGAGGAGCGAGGACTTCCGGCGCCCGCCGGTCAGCTCCTCCCCGCGCCCGAGCCGCAGGAGCGAGCCCAGGTCGAGCGCGCGCGCCATCTCCGAGAGCCCCTGCTCGTCCACCACGGCGGCGCGCATCTTGGAGAGATCGCCCTCGCGCGCCCCCGGGAAGCGGTCCATGAGCCGGTGCGACACCGCGAGGTCGATCACCGCGTCGCCCAGGAACTCGAGCCGCTCGTTGTCGGTGAGGCCCGCCTCGTCCCGGTGCTCGTTCACGTAGGACTTGTGCGTGAGCGCCGCGAGCGCGATGGCGCGGTCCCCCACGGCGAGCCCGAGCCGCGCCTCCAGCGCCGCGACCGGATCGGCGGGTCTCTCCTCGCCCGGGGAGGTCGCGCTCCGGCCCGGGTCGTTCGCGTCGTTCATGCCGGTCCTCATGTGCGCAGGCGGGCGGCGAGCTCGTCGGCGAGCGCGTAGGGATCCGCCTCGCGCGCGGCGATGCGCGCCGCCACCGCGTCGAGCTCGCCCATCTCGGCCTCGAGCCGCTCGAGCGCGCCCTGCACGAGGCGCTCTCGCAGCACCGCGACGAACGCGGCCCTCGCGCGCGCCGCGTCGCGGATCCGGCGGCCGCCGGACGTCTCGAGGTGGGCCTGGTGCGCGTCCACGGCCGCGGCCAGCTCCGCGATGCCCTCGTCGCGCAGCGCCACGGTCCGCACGATGGGAGGCTCCCAGGAGCCGTCCGGCGCCGCGAGGCCCAACGCTCCCCCGAAGCGATGCGCGGCGTCGTGGTCTCCCGGCCGCGCCGCCACCATGCGGCGCAGCTCGAGCATCCCCTGCAGGTCGCGCACGGTGCGATCCGCGCCCTCCCGGTCGGCCTTGTTCACCGCGAACACGTCGGCGATCTCGAGGACGCCGGCCTTGATGGCCTGGACGTCGTCACCGAGCCCGGGCACCGCGACCACCACCACCGTGTGCGCGAGGTTCGCCACCTCGATCTCGTCCTGCCCCACGCCGACCGTCTCGACGATCACGACGTCCTTCCCCATGGCGTCGAGCACCTGCACGACGTCCGACGTCGAGCGAGAGAGGCCGCCGAGGTGGCCGCGCGTGCCGAGCGAGCGGATGAAGACGCCGGGGTCGAGCGCGTGGTCCTGCATCCGGATCCGGTCGCCCAGGATGGCGCCGCCGGTGAACGGGCTCGTGGGGTCCACCGCCACGACGCCCACGGTCCGGCCGTGGGCGCGGTGGTGCGCGATGAGCCGATCGGTGAGGGACGACTTCCCCGCGCCCGGCGCGCCGGTGAGGCCGACCACGTAGGCGCGCCCCGTGCGCGGGAACAGCGCCCGGAGCGCCGCCTCCGCGCCGGGCTGGCGGTCGTCGAGATCGCGCATGAGCCTCGCCGCGGCGCGGACGTTACCCGCGAGCACGCGGTCGGCGATGGGGTTCCCGGTCGTCATCAGTAGGCCGCCGCCTCCGGCACGAAGTTCGCGACGAGGATGGCCGCCGCCATCTTGCGGGGGGCGCCGATGGGCTGCCGGCTCGCGTCGAGCTGACGATAGATCACGCTGCCGTCCTGCACCTGGTCCACGAGGACGAGGAGGCGCCAGCCGCCCCGCTCCTGCGAGAACACCGCCTCGAAGTCGGCGCGGGGGAGGACGCGCGCCGCGCCGTAGGGGCGGCCGTCGATGTCCGTGCCGACGTACCGCACGTCGCCGTCGCGTGCGTCCTCGACGACCACGTTCATGACCCACACCTCGCCCGGGCTCGGCTGCAGGTGCCCGGGGAGACCGGCCGCGCCGGCGGAGGCGACGGCGGCGCCGCCCGGCTCGGGCGCGGAGGGTTGCCCCGGGGCGAGGCCGAGCGCGAGCGCGACGAGCGCGCGCGTGCCCGGGAACGCGCCGAGCTCGAAGCGGTCCGACCAGACGTCGCCGCTCGGGCCGATGAGGCGCCCCTTGAAGCGCGTCCCCATCTCGCGGCTCGCGACGAAGCGGTAGCGCGTCCCGCCGTGCTCGAACTCCTGCACGAGCTCCACCATCGCGTTCGGCGCGAGCATGGCGTCCTCCCCGAAGACGGCAGCGAGGGTGGCGAGCGTGAGCGCGTTCCGCGGCGGCGGGGTGACCTCGAGCCGCGAGGCGACGGGCGCGGGGGTCCGGGCGTCGCGCGCGTGGACCGGGGTCATCCGCGAGAGCGCGCCGACGAGGTGCTGCTCGAGCTCCGCGGGCGTGCGCAGCCCGGAGAGCTCGAGCGGCGGGAACTCCGGGGAGACCTCGAACGGCGCCCCGCCGACCGGCGCGACCCGCGAGACGCGGATGCCCTCGGGCCCGCCGAGGAGCTCGAACGCGTGCCGCGGCGTCTTCACGATCGCCCGCACCGCGAGCCGGTCGGCCTCGAGCCCGGCCTCGAGGCGGAGCGCGCGGAGCCTCGCGGCGACGTCCGAGAGGGCCGCGGCGCGCTCCTGGAGCAGCGCGGCGACGGCCTGATCGAGCTGCGCGGCGCGCTCGTGAGCCTGGAACGGCACGGGGCCGAGCGCGGCGAGGGGCGCGTCCACGAAGCGGAGGTGGTCGTGGCCGGCGACCACGAAGCGGGCGCGCGGGATCGGCTGGCCGGTCGCGGGGTGGACGGCGCGAGAGAGCGCGAGCTCACCCTCGAGCGTCTCGCGGTCGGAGCCGAGCCGCACCGGGATGCCGAGGGCGGAGAGCTTGCGGGAGGCGATCTGGTTCAGGCGCTCCCGCGGGATCTTCCCGATGATGGTGTGCTCGCCCTCGCCCATTCGGTGCCGCGGACCCTTTCGGCGACGGAGGTTACCTCAGAATCGCCGTCGCGGGAGCGCCGGGGAGTCCCGAGTCCGGGGGACGGTCACTCGCCCGTGAAGACGGGCGGCCGCTTCTCCGCGAACGCGCGGAGCGCCTCCACCCGGTCCTTCGTGCCGAGGCAGTCCTGGTAAAGCCGGTTCTCGAGCTCCAGCGCCTCCTCGAGCGGCAGGTGAAAGCCGCCGTCGATCGCCCGCTTCGCCTGCCGCAGCGAGACCGGCGCGTTCCGCGCGATGCGCGCGGCGAGCGCCACCGCGTCCTCCAGGAGACGGTGGCCCGGGGCGACGCCCGTCACGAGCCCCATCGCGAGCGCCTCGGCGGCGGAGACGCGGCGCGCGGTGAGGACGAGATCTTTCGCGCGGGCCACGCCCACGAGCCGGGCGAGGCGCTGCGTCCCTCCGCCGCCGGGGATGATCCCGAGCGCCACCTCCGGCAGGCCCAGCTCCGCCCCCTCCGCCGCGAGGCGCAGATCGCAGGCGAGCGCGAGCTCGAGGCCGCCGCCCAGCGCCGCGCCGTTCAGGGCCGCGACGAACGGCTGGGGCGCCTCCTCGATGCCGCGGAGCGCCCGTCGCAGCCCGTGGTGGAAGGCGTGGACGTCCTCCGCGGACATCGCGGCGCGCTCCTTGAGGTCCGCCCCGGCGCAGAACGCCTTGTCCCCCGCGCCGGTCACGACCACGCAGCGGAGCGCGCGATCCGCGGCCGCGCGGGCGAGGTGCTCCTCGAGATCGCGCAGGAGCGCGCGCGAGATCGCGTTTCGCCGCGCCTCGCCGTCGATGGTCCACACCTCGATGCCGCCGTCGCGACGATCGATCCGGAGCTGCCTCACGTGCGCCTCCCGGGGTCCGTCCCTGCCTCGATCCAGCGCCCGCGTCACGCGCCCGCCCCGGCGCGCGCGAGCTCCGCCTGGAGCGCCTTGCCCGGCAGCCGGCGGCCGACGAGCCGCTGCGCCAGGGCGCCCGCCGCGACGAGCCGCTCCCAGTCGACGCCCGTCTCCATCCCCATCCCGTGCAGCATGTAGACGAGATCCTCGGTCGCGAGGTTGCCCGACGCGCCCGGCGCGTAGGGGCAGCCGCCGAGCCCGCCGATCGAGGAATCGAAGGTGGTGAGCCCCTCCTCGAGCCCGACGAGCACGTTCGCGAGGGCCGTCCCGCGCGTGTCGTGCATGTGGAGCGCGAGCGCCTCGGGCGGCGCGCCCGCGAGCGCCCGCCGGACGATGTCGCGCGTCTGGTTGGGCGTCCCGACGCCGATGGTGTCGCCGAGCGAGACCTGGTGGCAGCCGAGGGCGAGGAGCCGGTGCGCGATCTCCACCGCGCGCGCCGGATCCACCCTCCCCTCGTACGGACAGCCCCACACCGTCGACACGTAGCCCCGCACCCGGAGCCCGCGCGCGAGCGCCGCGGGCACGAGCGTCGCGAGCTCCTCGAGCGCCTCGGCGACCCCCTTGTTGATGTTCCGGCGGGAGTGGCTCTCGGACGCCGAGAGGAACACCGCGGCGTCGACCGGAGCGTGCCCGGGGCCCCCGCCGCCGAGCGCCTCGACGAGTCGCTCGAGCCCCTTCGCGTTGGGGACGAGGACCACGTAGGACACGCCCTCGGCGCGCGGCAGCGCCGCGGTGACCTCGGCGGCGTCCGCGAGCTGCGGGATCCAGCGCGGCGAGACGAAGCTCGTCGCCTCGATGCGGCGCAGCCCGGCCTCGGCGAGCGCGCGGACGAGCGCGAGCTTGTCGCCGGGGGGGACGGTGCGCGCCTCGTTCTGGAGCCCGTCCCGGGGGCCGACCTCGTACACCGTGACCGGGGGTGCCATCGGGCGGATCCTAACCCGGCGCGGGCTCGGCGACACTTCGCGTCCCACGTCCCCGAGGGGCGGGTCCGGGCTGGGCGGCCGCTCGCGACGCGCGACCGCAGCGGGCCACGCCGCGATCGCGGAGGGGCCCCGGCGGGCTCGCGGCCGTTTACGGCCTATCTCGCGATGGGCAGCGCGCCGGCGCGCGCGGTGGGCTCGGGCGCGGGCTCGGCCCCGCAGGGCGGCGCGGCGCCCGGGGCGTCCGCGTCGCCGAGGTGCGAGTGGATCCGCATCGAGCAGAACTTGGGCCCGCACATCGAGCAGAACTCCGCGGACTTGAACGTGTCGTGCGGCAGGGTCGCGTCGTGCTTCGTGCGCGCGGCGTCGGGATCGAGCGACAGCTCGAACTGGCGCTTCCAGTCGAAGGCGTAGCGCGCCCGCGAGAGCGCGTCGTCGCGATCGCGCGCGCCCGGCCGGTGGCGGGCGACGTCGGCGGCGTGGGCGGCGATCTTGTACGCGATGATCCCCTGCCGGACGTCCTCCTGGTCGGGCAGGCCGAGGTGCTCGGCCGGCGTGACGTAGCAGAGCATGGAGGCGCCGTGCTGCGCGGCGACCGTCGCGCCGATGGCGCTCGTGATGTGGTCGTAGCCGGGGGCGATGTCCGTGACGATGGGCCCGAGCACGTAGAACGGGGCGTCGTCGCAGAGCTCCCGCTCCTTCTGCATGTTCATCGGGATCTGGTCGAGCGGGACGTGTCCCGGCCCCTCGACCATCACCTGGACGTCGTGCTGCCACGCCTTGCGCGTGAGCTCGCCGAGGACCTTCAGCTCCGCGAACTGGGCCGCATCGGAGGCGTCCGCGAGGCAGCCCGGCCGGAGCCCGTCGCCGAGCGAGAACGTGACGTCGTAGCGCTTGAAGATCTCGCAGATGGCGTCGAAGTGCGTGTAGAGCGGGTTCTCCTCGCCGTGCGCGGCCATCCAGCGCGCGATGAGCGCGCCGCCGCGGGAGACGATGCCGGTGATGCGCCCGGCCGCCATGGGGACGATGTCGCGCAGGACGCCCGCGTGGATCGTCATGTAGTCGACGCCCTGCGCGGCCTGCGCCTCGATGATGTCGAGGAGCATGCGCGGGGTGAGGTCGACGACGTCCTTCACGTGGGCGAGGCACTCGTAGATGGGCACGGTGCCGACCGGGATCGGGCTGTGCCGGAGGATGTTCTCCCGGATGAGCGGGATGTCCCCGCCGGTCGAGAGATCCATGACCGTGTCCGCGCCGTGGCGCAGGCACACGCCGAGCTTGCGCAGCTCCTCGTCCACGTCGGAGGTGACGGCGCTGTTCCCGATGTTCGCGTTGATCTTGCAGGTCGCGGCGACGCCGATCCCGATGGGCTCGAGCTCGGGGTGGTTCACGTTCGCCGGGATCACCAGCCGCCCGCGGGCGACCTCCTCGCGCACGGCCTCCGGCGCGAGCCGCTCCCGCTCGGCGACGTACGCCATCTCCTCGGTCACGATCCCGCGCCGCGCATGATGCATCTGCGTCAGGTTCGGCTGGCCGTGACGCTTCGCGATCCACTGGGCCCGCATGCATTCTCCTCGCGCCGTCGGTGTGGCGCGCGAACCTAGCGAAACGCACGGGTTGCGGTCAAACGGAACCCCCGTCAACGTCCACTTTTCCGCGAAAAGCCCGATCGCTCGACTCGCCGCTCGCAGTGCGCACGGGCGCGGCGGCGCGGAGCGTGGAGCGGGGTGGTCGAGATCCCTGCTCGTCCCGAAGAAGAAGACGCGCCGAGGGATCGATCCCGCGGCGCGTCGAACGTCCAGCCCGCCTCGGCGGTCAGCGCAGCGCCTTGAACGCGTCGCGCCCCGCGTAGCGGGCGGCCTTGCCGAGCTGCTCCTCGATGCGGAGGAGCTGGTTGTACTTGGCGACCCGGTCGGTGCGCGACGCCGAGCCGGTCTTGATCTGCCCGCAGTCGCACGCCACCGAGAGGTCCGCGATCGTGGTGTCCTCGGTTTCGCCGGAGCGGTGGCTCATCACGCTCGTGTAGCCCGCGCGGTGGGCCATGCGGACGGCCTCGAGCGTCTCGGTGAGCGAGCCGATCTGGTTCACCTTCACGAGGATCGAGTTCGCGACGCCGTCCTGGATGCCGCGCGAGAGGCGGGTCACGTTCGTCACGAAGAGATCGTCGCCGACGAGCTGGAGCTTCGACCCGAGCCGCTCGGTGAGCAGCTTCCAGGTGGCCCAGTCGTCCTCCGCGCAGCCGTCCTCGATCGAGACGATCGGGTACTTCGCGGCGAGCCCGGCGTAGAAGTCGACGAGCCCCTTGCCGTCGAAGGCCTTCCCCTCGCCCTCGAGCTCATACTTGCCGGAGCTCTTCTCGAAGAACTCGCTCGCCGCGCAGTCGAGCGCGAGCGCGACGTCGTCCCCCGGCTTCAGGCCCGCCTGCTCGATCGCCTGCATGATGAGCGCGAGGGCCTCCTCGTTCGAGGCGAGGCTCGGGGCGTAGCCGCCCTCGTCGCCGACGCCGGTCCCGGCCCCCTTCTTCTTCAGCACGCTCTTCAGCGCGTGGAAGATCTCGGCGCCGTAGCGCAGCGCCTCGGCGAAGGTCGGGGCGCCGAGCGGGACCACCATGAACTCCTGGATGTCCACGTTCGAGTCGGCGTGCGCGCCGCCGTTCAGGATGTTCATGAGCGGCACGGGGAGCGTGCGCGCCCCGACGCCGCCGACGTAGCGGTAGAGCGGCAGCCCGTGCGCCTGCGCGGCCGCCTTGGCCGCGGCGAGCGAGACGCCGAGGACGGCGTTCGCGCCGAGCTTCGACTTGGTGGCGGTGCCGTCGAGCTCGATCATGCGCTGGTCGAGCACCGCCTGGTCCGCGGCGTCGAGCCCGACCACCGCCGGGGCGAGCTCGTCGAGCACGTTCGCGATCGCCTTGCGGACCCCCTTGCCCAGGTAGCGGCGCTTGTCGCCGTCCCTGAGCTCGAGCGCCTCGTGCTCGCCCGTCGAGGCGCCCGACGGTACGGCCGCGCGGCCGACGTCGCCCGTCCCGACCGCGACCTCGACCTCGATCGTGGGGTTGCCGCGCGAGTCGAGGATCTCGCGCGCGGTCACGTTGATGATCTCGGTCATCGGAGGTCCCTCCCTCGCGGCGCGGAGCGCCAGCTGGCCGCGGCGGGCGAAGCGCACCGCCGTTCGGGTGCCGGAATGTGCCCGCCGCATCCGCGACGGTCAATCGGTATTCCGAGACCCGGCCCGAAGGACGCAGAGAAGAAATCGGGCGCGAGACCTCGCGGTCCGCGCCCTCTCGTCGGCGTTCGCCTCTGGCGAGCGCCTCCTACGAATCTGGTCAGCCGAGGTCGATGATCACGACGCCGCGATCCTTCCGGCCGTCGTCGCGGTCGGCAGGCTCCTCGCCGCCCGGCCGGTGCGCAGGCTGGGGGATGGGCAGCTCGATGACCGGACGATCGTCACGGCGCTGCTCTCGCTCGCGCCGCTTGATCTCCTCGATGACGTAGGCGTCCAGCATGTCTCGTCCCCTCGGCCTCGTCCTCGTCTCCGGTCCCTGGATGTGCAAGCTGCGTTCCCTCTGGGACGGCTCTCCGTTCGCGCTCTCCTGTCTTAACGATGCGCCTCGGCGGCGCATTCAGATGTCCCGACCAGGGCCAAGAATCATCGTAAACCCCGCCGAGATGGGGGGTCAAGGATGCGCGCCCGCGCTCTCTTCGGAGCTAGCCGGAGACGATCGGCATGCGGGCCGGCAGGCGTCGGCGAGCCACACGGGGCTGTGCCAGCTGCGCACGCTTCGAGCGACTTGCTAGAGCTCCGCGCGGCGCTTGAACGCCTCGAGCGTCCGCGGCAGCTGCACGCGGGTGAGCTCGTCGGCCACGCGGTCGACGATGACCTGCGGCACGAGCGGCGGCTTCGCGATCTGGATGTCCACCGTGTACCGGGCGCGCGTCTTCCCGCCCGCGTCCTCGAGCTCCCAGGAGCCGCTCGAGACCTTCATCATGTCTCCCGAGACGAGCGACCAGGCGACGCGCCGCGGTCGCTCCTCCACGTGACGGAGGACGTACCGGATCTTCTTAACGCCGACGTCGAGCTCGTACTCGACCTCGCGGCTCGCCGGGCCGCCGCCCTTCACCCGGCAGGCATGGATTCCGGGCACGAACTCCGGGTAGCGCCCGTAGTCCACGACCAGATCGAAGAAGCGCTCCACGGGCGCGTCGATGACGACCTCACGCGAGATGGCGGCCATTCGTCTCCTCCAGGGGCGTCGCGCCCCGCGGCGGCTCTCCCGCCTGCCGCGCGGCGCGACGGCGGGGCGGCGCCCTAGTGCCCGTAGTCCGGGGCGCGGGCGAACCTGTGGATGGTCTCGATGTAACGGATCGTCCCGCTCTTCGACCGCATCACGACGGAGTGCGTGCGGGCGCCGTCCCCCGTGAAGTGCACCCCTCGGAGGAAGTCGCCGTTCGTGACGCCCGTCGCGGCGAACATCACGTTCCCGCCGGCGAGCTCCTCGAGCGAGAGCACCTTGTCCGGGTCGGAGCGGCCCATCCGCGTCGCGCGGGCGCGCTCCTCCTCGCTGGCGAAGCGGAGCCGGCCCTGCATGTCGCCGCCCACGCAGCGGAGGGCCGCGGCGGCGATCACGCCCTCGGGCGCGCCGCCGGTGCCCATGAGCACGTCCACGCCGGACTCGGGGAAGCAGGTGTTGAGCGCGCCCGACACGTCGCCGTCGCCGATGAGCTTGATCCGCGCCCCGGCCGCGCGCACCTCGGCGACGAGGCGCTCGTGGCGAGGACGATCGAGGATCACCACGGTGAGATCCTCGAGGTACTTCCCGAGCGCGTCGGCGACGCGCCGCAGGTTCTCGGTCGGCGAGAGGCGGAGGTCGATGGCGCCCCGGGCCCCCGGGCCGACCGCGATCTTCTCCATGTACGCGTCGGGCGCGCGCAGGAGCTTACCCTTCTCGCCGATCGCGATGACGCTGACCGCGTTGGGCGCGCCGGTCGCGCAGAGGTTCGTCCCCTCGAGCGGGTCGACGGCGATCTCCACCTCGACGTCCCCCTCCCCCTGGCGGCCCACCTTCTCGCCGATGAAGAGCATGGGCGCCTCGTCGCGCTCGCCCTCCCCGATGACGACCTCGCCGCGGACGCTCACGTGGTCGAAGACGCGGCGCATCGCGTCCACGGCGGCCCGATCGGCGCCGTTCCGGTCGCCGCGGCCCATGAGCCGGGCGGACGCGAGCGCGGCCGCCTCCGTGACGCGCACCACCTCGAGCGCGAGGTTTCGATCCATGCCTTCCTGCTCCTTCAAGTCGGGTCCGCGAGCCCCTCGCCCGCCGACAGGCGCTCGAGCAGCTCGCGGGGCATGCGCTGGACCTTGCCCTCCCGGTCCACGCACGCGTGCACGGTGTACCCGGTGACGACGACGTCGCCGTCCCGGACGATGCGGTATCCGAACCTCGCCGAGGCGCGGCGCGCCTCCACGAGGGCCGTCTCCACGGTGAGGAGATCGTCGTAGCGCGCCGGGGTGCGGTAGCTCACCTGCGCCTCGACGACCGGCAGCAGGAGCTGGTGCCGCTCCTCGAAGTCCCGGTAGCGGAGCCCCTTCGCGCGGATGAACTCGTTCCGCCCCGCCTCGAAGTAGCGCAGGTAGTTCGCGTAGTAGACGACGCCCATCTGATCCGTGTCGCCGTAGATGACGCGGAGCTCGGTGCTCACCATGATCGACGCCTCGCCGAAGCCCCGAGCGCGGGGGCGCCGGGTTTAGCAGGAGGCGCGCGCACCAGGCAAGGCCGGGCGCGCGCGCCCGCCGGTCAGACGGTCTCGATACGGATGAGCCGCGTGGGCGCGAGCGTCGTCGAGTAGCGATCGATCTCGCCGATCGCGCCGCGCAGGTCCGCCTCGCGCGCGAGGTGGGTCACGATGACGAGCGGCACGGGCTGCCCCTGGTCGTTCTGCTCGCGCTGCTGCACCGCCGCGATGGAGATGCGGTGCTCGGCCAGCTTGGAGGCGGTGCGAGCGAGCACGCCCGGCGCGTCCTTCACCGAGAAGCGCAGGTAGTACGCGCAGCGGACCTCGTCGTGCGGGCGCAGCTCGACGAGCGGCCGGTCCGGCGGGAGCGGGACGCGCCCGGGGCTGCCGGCGAGGATGTTGCGGGTGAGGTCGATGATGTCCGACACCACCGCGCTGCCGGTGGGCATCGCGCCGGCCCCCTGCCCGTAGAGCATGGAGGGCCCGAGCGCCTCGGAGCGGAGCACGACCGCGTTCATGGCGCCGCGGACGCCGGCGAGGAGCGAGCCCGCCGGGATGAACGCAGGGTGCACGCGCGCCTCGATCTGGTCGGGCGCGCCCGCGCCCGCCCCCTCCGCCGGCCCGGTGCGCCGGGCGATGGCGAGCAGCTTGAGCGCGTAGCCGAACTGGCGCCCCCAGCGGAAGTCCTCGGGGCTGAGCGCGGTGATCCCCTCCGTCAGGACGTCCTCGGGCTTGAGCCGCGCCCCGAACGCGAGCTGCGCGAGCACGCAGAGCTTCTGCGCCGCGTCGCCGCCCGACACGTCGAGGGTGGGATCCGCCTCGGCGTAGCCGAGCCGCTGCGCCTCGCGGAGCGCGTCCTCGAAGCGCGCGCCCTGCTCGTCCATCGCGGTGAGGATGAAGTTCGTCGTCCCGTTGACGATGCCGTGGAGGGAGTTGATCCGGTCGGAGGCGAGGGCCTCGCGGAGCGTGCGGATGATCGGCACGCCGCCGCAGACCGCCGCCTCGTAGTAGACGTCCACGCCCTGCCGGCGGGCGAGCCGGAAGATCTCCTCGCCGCGCGCGGCGAGGAGCGCCTTGTTCGCGGTGACGACGTGCTTGCCGCGCTCGAGCGCGCCGCGGACGAGGTCGAACGCGCTGTCGACGCCGCCCATGAGCTCGACCACGACCGCGATCTCCGGATCCTCCAGCAGGTCCTCCGGGCGCGTGGTGAGGAGCGCGGGATCGAGCCCGACGGCGCGCTCCTTGGTCGCGTCGCGCACCGCCACGCGGCGCACGGCGATGCGCGCGCCGAGCCGCGCCTCGATGTCGTCCGCGTGGCTGCGGAGGATGGAGAGCACCCCGCCGCCGACGGTGCCGAACCCGGCGATCCCGATGCCGACCTCGCGCATCACTTGCCTCCGATCCGGTACGCGCGCAGCACCGCCCGCACCTGCGGCGTCACCGCCGAGCCCACGACCGAGAACGTCTCGAGCTTCACCGGCCCCACCCCGGGCGCGTAGGTGATCTCGAGCACGTGGTCCGCGTCCGGCCCCGCGCGGTTGTGCGCCCGCACGCGCACGCAGCCCTGGAACGCGCCTGCCGGGGTGGTCACCGCCTCGCCCACCCCCGCGATCTCGTACCGCTCCGTCGAGCTCGCCGAGACGATGGAGGTCCAGCGCGTGCCCGCCGCGATGGGGCCGCACAGCAGGCGGCGCGTCCGATCGTGCAGGCAGCCGGCGTCGGCGCGCAGCTCTCCGCGCTCCGTGTCCTTGAAGTAGCCGTCCGCCGTGCGCTCGACGATCCGGACCGTGCGCTCGTTCCCGCGCTGAGCGGGCGGCAGGACGGGCGACTCGTCGCGGTAGATCCATTCGTTCCCGACGGCGAGCGGGAAGTAGTCGGCGGGCCCGGCGCCGGGGGCGGCGGCCGCGGCCCGTGGGGTGGGCGCGCGGGCGCAGGCGAGAGCGATCAGGGAGACGGCGGCGAGGGAGCGGAGCCTCATGGGGCCCGCATCTTAGCGGAAACCGCCGAGCCCGAGGCCTCCGCGCGCGCGGAGAGCTCCGCGAGCGCCTCTCGCGCGGCGCGGCGGACGGCGGGATCGGGGTGACCGGCCTCGAGCGTGAGCAGGTACCCCTCCGCCTCGGAGCCGCCGAGCTCGCCCACGATCCGGGCGACGCGCGCGGTCAGCGCGGGGTCACCGCCCTGCGCCACCTCGATGAGCGGGGCCACCGCGCGGCGGTCGCCGATCTGCGCGAGCGCGCCCACCGCGCGCTGGACGATCTCGGGATCGGCGTCCCGCAGCCGCTCGAGCAGCGCGGGGACCGCCTCCGGGCTGCGCCGGTCGGCCAGCACGCGGATGGCGTGATCGCGAACCCGGGCATCACGCGAGCCGAGATCGGCGAGGAGCGCGTCGAGGGGCTTCGCCTCGGCGGCGAACCCGAGCGCGAGCCCCTTGGCCGCGTCCGCCGCCGCGGCGCCGAACGCGGTGCGCCAGGCGTCCCGGGGCGTCCGGCCGGCGAGCGTCGCGGTGGCGGTGCTCGTCTCGCGCACGATCTCGCCCGCCTCCGGGTTCACCGGGGCGAGCTGGAGCTCGATCGCGATCTCCACCCGCGGCGCGCTCCCCGCGAAGCCGTCGGGCGCGAGCCGCACCCCGAGCACGTCGATGCGCGCGCGGTAGGAGCGCTCGCCGTCGGCGAGCCGGAAGCCCGCCTCCCCCAGCGCTGCGCGCGCGGCGCTCTCCAGGCTGGGGACGTCGAGGCCCGCCTCCCGCAGCGGCTCCGCCAGCGCACCGTCGGCGATGCGAACGCTCGCGATCGACGCCGGCTGGGCACCGCGGCGGCAGGCCGGCACCGCGGCGATCAGGGCCGCGACGGCCACGATCACCCCGGTGACGCCTCGGCGCGCGCTCCGCATCGTTACCCGCCGGTGTCCCCGTCGTCCTGCCGCGCAGCCGGGGGAGGTGGCGCGGACTGCGGAGCGGCGACAGGCGCCTCGGGAGCGGCGACGCCCTCGCGAGCGCCCTGCGCCGGTGCCTCGCCCGCAGCGCCCTCCGCGCCGGCCGCGGCCTGCCCCTGGGGAGCGCCCTCTCGCGAGCGACCCCGACCGCCACGCCGGCGCCTGCGCCGGCGGCGACGGCGACGGTCTGCGCCGGCTCCGGCCTCGCCGGCGCTCGCCTCGGACGCGGTGGCGGGCTCACCCTCGGCCGAGGCCTCGGACTCGTCCTCGTCCTCCTCGCCCTCCGGCCCCTCGTCGTCCAGCTCTGCGGGCACCTCGATGGACGTCTCGCCCCGCGGCGCGACGGGCTGCGGCGGACGCGACGGCGCGACCGCCTCGGCAGCCGCCGCCGCGCTCGCGATGACCTCGCCCGCAGCCGGCTCCGCGATCGGTGCGCCGCTCGGCTCCTCCGACGCCGCCTGAACCGCCTCGACGGACACGGTCCGCTCCTCGCGGCGGGCCCCGCGCGGCTCCCGGTCCCGGTCCCGGTCCCGGTCCCGCTCCCGGTCGCGCTCGCGAGGCTCCCTGCCCTCGCGGCGATCGCGCTCCTCGCGCCGGGCACGCCGGGCCGCCTCCTCCTTCTCGGCCTCCTCGGCCGCGGCGCGGAAGAAGCCGTCGTCGACCTCCGGGATCACCACCGGGACGGTGCCGAGCCCCGCGTCCGCGAACGCCTCGGCGAGCGCCTCGCCGCAGAGGAGCACGATGGGCAGCTGCCCCGCCGCCGTCGCCTCGGCGCGCGCCTCGCGCGCCACCTCTCCGGCGCTGACCACGATGCCGATCTGGGCGCCGTAGTGGGCGAGGTCGCGGCGGAGCTCGGTCACGTCGCGCCGCGACGCGTCCGCGCCGTTGCGCACGATCCGGATCCCGTGGCGCAGGTCGCCGAGCCCCATCTTGAGCCGCGCCGTGTAGATCACGTGCTCGCGGCTGCGCTTCGCGACCTTGAGCTCGCGGAACCCCATCTTGTCGAGCAGCCGGGACGCGACGTGCTCGATCGTGGCGGCGTCGCACTCGCGCAGGCGGCGGCGCAGCCCGGCGAGGGCCGCCCGGCGCAGCTCGGTCGCGGTCTGGACCGGCGCGGCACGCGCGGCAGCCGGAGCGGCGACACGCTCGCCCGGCTCGGGCTGCGCGACGAGCGTCACGGAGTCCCCGTCGACGAGGAACAGCGCCTTGCGCCCGGCCGACTCGCGCCGGCGGTTGTCCTCGACGAGCGCGGCCCGCAGCGAGCCGCCGTCGCGGACGAACGCGTCCGGCATGAGCAGCCGCTCCGCGCCCTGCGCGGCGATGTCGGCGAGCGAGAGCGCGCGGCCGGCGCCGGCCAGGATCTCGTAGGCGACCTCCGCGGGCGGCGGGAAGCGGCGCCCGCGCCGCTCCTCCTCCTCCCTGCGACGCGGCTTGCCCGCCTCGCCACGCCCGGTGCTGCGGGCGAGCTCGCGGGAGGGGATCGGGTGGCGCTCGCGCCCCCGATAAGCGGGCTCCCCGTCGGGAGGCGGCTCGACGAGCGCCTCCAGCCCAGCGGGGTCCTCGTCGAGTCCCCATTCGGTCAGCGCGAAGGTGCCCTGCTGCACCGGGATCACCCGCCGGTCCTCGTGCGGAAGGCGGCAGTGCGCGGCGAGCTGATCGGCCATCGTCTCCTCGGGAATCTTCCCGACGTGGTCGAGCAGGCTCTCGCGGATGGCGATCTCCGTGAGCTTCCTGAAGTGGAGGGGCTTTCCTTCGCGCCGCAGCACCTCGATCGCTGCTTCCGTGAAGGTCATGTACGTCCTTGGTAGAGGGAAAGAAGGAGGGGCGGCCCACGCGTCGGGGGCCCGCACCGGAGTGGACATCTTCGTGCGGGGCCCCTGCCCTGTCAACGTTGAAAGTACCTGATTCCGCGGTGATTCTTGGGATCCCATGATCCGGATCCGAACGGGCGCAAGCTGGAAGCACGACCCCGGGCTCACCGCCTCTCTGAGCCGCGCGGAGGGGCCGGCGCGGGTCGCCGCGGCGCGCGCCGTCGTGGACGCGCTCGCCATCGAGGTCGACGGGATCGACATCACCTCCGGGCGGGCGGAGGGGGCGCTCCTTCCTTCGCTCGAGGCGCTCCTGCGGGCCATCTCCCGCGTGGTCAGCGGGGAGGCCCACGCCACCGTCCCGTTCCGCGACGGCGAGCTCGAGCTCGTCATCCGCAGGCGCGGCCCGAGCGCGCTGCTGACCGTGGTGACGCTCGCCCGCCCGTCGCGGGTCCTCGCCCGGGACGTCGAGGTGGAGGTGGAGGCGCTCGCCGCCGCCGCGCTGGACGCCGCCGCGGCCTTCTGCCGCGAGCTCGGCGAGATCCTGCCGGAGGAGGCCGCACGCGAGGGCCGGCGGCTTCGCGCCGCGGCGCGGGCGATCCGGCGCGCCGAGGCGCCCGCGCCCCGCCCCCGCGGCGGTGGCCG
>NZ_JALCZB010000101.1:0-15597 GCF_022690745.1 Anaeromyxobacter sp. SG64
CGTGATCGAGGCGAGGAGCGCGCGCGGATCCTCCCGGCTCGCGTCGAGCGCCGGCCCGAGCGCACCCGCCACCGCGCCCGCGACGCCGGTCGCGACCGCGAGCAGGACGAGGCCGGGGCCGACGGTCACGGCCTCGATCCCCTCGAGCAGGTACAGGCTGCGGATGGTGCCGCTCACGGCCGCCACGTTCGCGCGCGCTGCGAGCCAGCCGAGCGGGATGCCCGCCGCGGTGCCCGCGACGCCGAGGAGCGCCGCCTCGGCGAGCACGAGCCGGAGGACCTGCGCGCGGGTCGCGCCCACGGCGCGCAGGACGCCGAGCTCCTCGCGCCGGCGCGCGAGCGAGGCCCGCACCGAGGCGTAGACGAGGAAGCCGCCCACGAGGAGCGAGACGAGCGAGAGGGCCGTGAGGTTCAGGCGGAACGCGGCGAGGAGCCCCTCGGCCTCCGCGGTGCGCTGCTCGGGCGTGAGCACCCGGGCGCGCCCGCCGAGGCGGGCCTCGAGCCTCGCGCGGAGCGCCTCCGGCGCGACCCCCTCCGCGGCGCGCACGTCGAGCTGGTGGATCCTCCCGCGCTCGCCGAGGAGCGCCTGGGCCTGGGCGAGGTCCATCACCGCGAGCCGCCGGCTGGCGAGCGGCGCGATGCGCTGCAGGTCCACCAGGGCGCCGACGACGAGCGTCGCGCGCCTCGAGCCGAGCGACACCGGGATCCGGTCGCCCACGCGCCAGCCCAGCTCCGCGGCGAGGGCGGGCGTGACGGCCACCCAACCCCTCCGCGTGAGCGCCTCGCCGAGCTCCCCCTCGGGGAGCCGCCACGGGGCCCGCACTGCGGCCTGGAGGAGATCCGCGCCGACGAGCTCGAGGCTCGCGTCCGCGCGGCCGTCCACCGCCGCCTCCGCGCGCCAGAGCGGGATGGCGGCTGCGACGCCCGGGACGGCGAGCACCTCGTCGAGGAGCCGCTCGTCGAGGAACCCCGCCCAGCCCAGCACGGAGAGGTCCGCCTCCCCGGAGACCGCGCGCACGGACCCGGCGAACGCCCCGAGGGCGCTCCGGTTGAGGAGCTGGATGGAGAGCACCGAGCCGACGCCCAGGGCCACCCCGGCGACGGCGAGGAGGAACAGCGCGCGCGCGGCGCGCAGCTCCTTCCCGACGGCGCGCACGAGGTAGCGCCTCATGGCTCAGGGCTCCCTGAGGCCGGAGTGGAGGGTCCAGGTCTCGTCGGCGCGGGCGGCGAGCTCGCGGCTGTGCGTCGCGAAGAGCACGGCGCTCCCCTCGCCGCGGGCGAGCCCGAGCAGGAGCTCCATGACGCGCTCGCCGCTCTCCTCGTCGAGGTTCCCCGTGGGCTCGTCCGCGAGGAGGAGGCGCGGCCGCCGGAGCAGCGCCCGGCAGAGCGCGACGCGCTGCATCTCCCCGCCGGAGAGCTTCTGGACCGCGTCCCCGGCGCGGGCCTCGAGGCCCACGCGCGCGAGCAGGCCGCGGGCACGGGCCGCGGCCTCGCGGAGCGGATCCCCCGCGACGAGCGCGGGCACGAGCACGTTCTCCTCCACCGAGAGGTGGGGCAAGAGGTGGAAGAACTGGAACACGAGCCCGACGTGGTCGCGCCGGAGCCGAGTCCGCTCGCGATCGGACAGCGCAGCGAGCGGCCGGCCGAGCAGGACGACCTCGCCCGAGGTGGGAGCGTCGATGCCGGCGGCGAGGTGGAGCAGCGTGGACTTCCCGGAGCCGCTCCGGCCGGTGACCGCCACGATCCGGCCGGCGGGCACCTCCCCGGACACGCCCCGCAGGGCGCGGAGCACCGCCCCGCCCGCGGTGCGGTACTCCCGGGCCACTTCACGAAACGTGACGATCGGCTCCATCCCACCCTCACCCATGCCGCCGCGCCCCGAGCCGCGCGAGCCTTTCCGCCGCGGGCCGGCGGCGGGTCACCCGGCGCGGCGGACCTGCTCGCGGGCGAGCAGCGCGCCCACCACCTCGCGGAGGACCGCGGGCGCGAACGGCTTCTCGACTCGCGGCAGCCCGCTCGCCTCGAGGAAGCGCCGGGCCCGGTCCGTGAACGCGCCCCCTGTGATGAACACCATCCGAGTGGCCGCGTCGGGCGCCGCGCGCGCCAGCGCCTCGTGGAGATCCATGCCGGTGAGGTCCGGCATCATCAGATCGCACAGGACCACGTCGAAGCGCTCGCCGCCCGCGAGGCGCGCGAGGGCGGCGCGTGCGTCGGTCATGCAGTCCACGTCGTGACCGGCGAGGACCCGCCGGACTGTGCTCCCGATGAGCGGCTCGTCGTCCACGACGAGGATGCGCGCGCGCTCGGCGTGCCCGGCGGACGGGGAGGACGGCTCGGGGGGGCGGGCCTCCGATGCCCCCGGGAGGACGACCCGGAACAGGGCCCCCCTGCCCGGCTCGCTCTCGAGCTCGATCCTCCCGCCGAGCCCGGTCACGATCCCGTGGCAGACGGAGAGGCCGAGCCCGGTGCCCTGGCCCGGCGGCTTCGTCGTGAAGAACGGCTCGAACACCCGTCGCCCCAGCTCCGCCGGGATGCCGGCGCCGGTGTCCGAGACCTCCAGGACGGCCTCCCCGCCGGGACCGGCGCGGCAGGTCACGCGGATCTCGTTCGCGGCGGCGTCGCCCTCCGGGATCGCGTGCGCGGCGTTGACGAGCAGATTCAGCACCACCTGACCCACCTGGAACTCGGACGCGAGGACCGGCGGCACCGGATCGAGCCGCAGCACGAGGCGCGCGCGGTGGCGGATCTCGTGCTCGGCGAGCTTCGCGGCCCCCGCGATCTCGTCGCGCACGTCGATCGGCCGGCGGCCGTCCCGCCGCGAGCGGGAGACGATCCCGAGATCGCGGATGATGCGCGCGATGCGTCGCGTCCCCTCCGCGGCGTCGTCGAGCGCCTGGAGCGCCTCGGACACCTCCGGCTCGCCCGCGCGCGCCCCGAGGGCCTCGCGCGCGCAGCCGAGGTTCGCAGAGACGAAGGTGAGCGGGTTGTTGATCTCGTGCGCCATCCCCGCGGCGAGCGTCCCCACCGCCGCGAGCCGCTCGGCCGCCTCGGCGCGGCGCCGGTCCGTGAGGTCGCGGGCGGTGTAGATGGCGTACTCCGCGCCGTCGAAGGCGAGGTGCGAGAGGCCCACCTCCGCGTCGGCGCGGCCCTCCGGCCGGCGGACCGTCCCGTCGAGCACCGCCGCGCCGTGCGTCCGGATCTCCTCCCAGCGCGCCGGCCAGCCCGCCTCGGCGAAGCCGCCGTCCACGTCCCACACCGCACGGCCTACGAGCTCCGCGGCCCCGCGCCCGAAGAGCCGCTGCGCCGCGTCGTTCGCGTAGGTGATGCGGCCCCCCGGATCGAGGATGAGAACGGGGGCGTAGCCGCGCTCGAGCGCCGTCTGCGCGAGGCGCAAGGCACGCTCGGCGCGGCGGAGGTCCGTCACGTCGAGCGCCACCCCGCCGAGCAGCGGAGCCTCCTCGCCGCGAGGCATGCGGAACTTGAGCGCCACGAAGGAGCGACCGGACAGCTCCATCTCCTCGCGCCCGATCTCCCCGTTCTCGAGGACGGCCCGGTCCACGGCCGCCACCCGCTGCGCGACGGTCGGTGAAAACATCTCCGCGGCCGACCTGCCCTGGAGCTCGTCCAGTCCGAGGCCGTGCGCCCGGGCGAAGCTCGGGTTCCCGGTCACGACCCGGCCCTGGGCATCCTTGATGAAGATGACGGCCGGGGTGTGGCGCAGGAACGCGTCGAAGCGGGCCTCGCTCTCCGCGAGCGCGGAGAGCGTGCGCTCTCGCTCCGCGAGCGCTGCGCCGAGCACGAGGGCGGTCGCCACCGCGATGAACACGAGCAGCTGCACCTGCACGTCCGCCGCCGTGATCGTGGTGCTCGGATCGAGGAAGCGCGTCCGGGAGGTGAGCCCGGCGCCGACGAGCGACACGATCGCCGCGCCGGCCGACGCGCCTCGCACGCCGAAGCGCGAGCCCGCCCAGACGAGCGGCGGCAGGAGGAGGTAGCTCCGCTCGAGCCGCGTGCCGCCCGCGAAGACGAGCACCGCCGACCCGCCCAGCGCTGCGGCCACGACGGCGGCCTCGACCGCGCGCGAGAGGGCGAGCGGGCGCAGCCGCCGCCGGCCGGGCATCCAGGACACGACGAGCGGCGCGAACACCAGGATCCCGAGCGCGTCGCCCGTCCACCAGGCCCGCCACACGTGGAGGAACTGCACCGTCCCCGACCAGCCGTAGTGCGCCATGGCGCTCGCCGCGCCCAGCGCGGACGGCGCGAGCGGCGCAGCGAGCGCCCCGAGCAGCACGAGGGCGGCGACGCCGCGCACGCTGGCCGTCGGCCGCCGCGGTCCGGCGAGCCTCGACACGAGCGCCGCCGCGAGGGCGGCGTCGAGGAGGTCCACCACGACGTTGACGGTGACGAGGGCGGCGCTGCGGCCGGTCGCGCCGCTCGCGACGATCTCGGCCGCGATCGCGGCGCCGGCGAGCGCGAGCCGCTCGCGACCGCGACCGCCCAGGAGGAGGGCACCCGCGAGCAGCCCGACCGGCGGCCAGTAGGTCGCGAACGCGCCCGGGTAGGCCGAGAAGGCGTCCCCCGCTCTGCAGAGGAGGAGGTACGCGACGAAGAAGGCGACGGCGCGGCCGAGGACGACGCCGTTCTGGGAAGGCGGCGGGTCCCCTCCGACGCCCGGGTGAACGGGGCGCGTCATCGGGCGACTTACGCTATCAGGAAAGTGCGCTCCGTGACACGGGCGCCTCCCGCCCGCGTCCCGGTCACGGCTCGGAGCGCGAGGGCGCGGGAGCGCGGCGGGAGTCCGCGACGACCTGCCGGTGGGCGAGCGCCGCCGAGAGCGCGCTGAGGCTCGCGAGCGCGAGCACCACCTCGCTCACGGAGTGAAGCGCGTCCGAGCCCGCGACCCGCGCGCCGGTCGCCGCCGCGTCGTAGAAGAGCCAGCACAGGTTGGAGGCGGCGAGCAGCCCCCAGGGCCACTGCAGCGCGCCGCCGCGGAACTGCCGCGCGATCCGGAACAGCGGCGCGACCAGCACGAAGCAGATGACGTCGCCCGCGACCGAGACCGCGTCGAAGAACGCCTGCGAGGCGCCGCCCGCGACGAGCGCGTCGGCGGCGTCGCGCAGGAGGGTGGGGATCCCCAGCCCGAGCCCCACGACGAAGACCGCGGCGCCGTCGAGCGCGCCCTGCACCCGCGAGCCGGTGAGCGCGAGCCCCGCGCGGAAGAAGGCGGCGACGAAGAGGAGCGCGCTGCCGACGGCGGCGACGTTCACCGCGAGGATGTAGCCGACCTGAAGCCAGGCCGGCTCGGGGCCCACGAGCCAGTCGCCGTGCGGGCCCGTGGTGAGCTTGTTCACCACCGGCAGGAGGAACGACACGGCCGACAGGAGCCAGGCGCGGAACATGAAGTCACGCCGCTCGAACGCCGCGGCGGCGGCCAGGCACCCGACGGTCGCGAGCGACTGGGTGACGAGCTGGGTCGCGAACCAGAGCTCGGGTTCCCTTCCGGTCGTCAGCGCGAGCGCGGCGACCGCGAGGGCGCCCGCGACGGGGATCGCGGCGAGCCATCCGTAGCGCATGCTCACCGGAGCGCCTCCTCGAGCTCGGCGAGGACGTGCTCCGCTGGCCCCTGCCCGAGCAGCGTTCGCAGCATGGGGCGGAGCGACTCGAGGAGCCGCGGCACGTCAGCGGGGCCGATCTCGTCCGGTCTCAGGCCGAGCACGCGATCGGAGAACGTACGCACCACGGCGCGGGCCGTGTCTGGCCCGATCCACCTCGCGAGCGCCGTCGCGATGACGTCTCCCCTAGACTTGCCCCCCGGCACGGCGCGCAGCCTAGACCCGCGCGGTGCGCCAGGCAAAGGCCGTGAAGTGTGACGGTTTCGTGACGGCGCGTTCCTCGCCGGCGCGGACGCGCTCACCGGGCCACGCTCCAGGCCATGTTCTCGCGGTAGCGGCGGTCGAACGCCTCGTAGCGAGCGCGGCTCTCCGGGCAGACGGGGTCGTGATCCCGGGAACCCATGGCGCGGGCGAACCGCGTCGCGCCGTCGCCCATGATGAGGAGGTGCGGCGTCTCGAGCACCTTGCGCGCGACGAGCACCGGGTTCTTCACCCGCTCGATGGCCGCCACCGCCCCGAACCCACCCGTCGCCCCGTCCATCATCCGGACGCGCGCGCTCCCCGCGCCGCCGTGGTCCACGACGGCGGGCGGTGCGCGCGTGGCCGGAGAAGCCGGCGGCGCGGGCGGGGGAGGCTCTGCCGGCGCGGCCGGCACGGGGCCGGACGCGAGGAGCACGGCGGTCAGCGCGACGAGCGTCGTCATGCCCGCGCATCGTCTCCCCGAAGACGCCGGGAATCAACGGTGGGTTGGTCCGGGGCGGGGCGAGCTGGCCTCAGCGATCGAGCGCCACGCCGGCGCGGTCGACCGCCTCGCCCGTCGCGGTCACCCAGGCGATCGCCGGCGCGCAGAAGAGCACGCCCACCACGATCGCGGCGAAGAAGTTCCGGCCCTCGACGAGCGAGTCGCCCTGCGAGGCGAGCGCCGTCGCGGCGACCACGAGCCCGAGGACACCCGCCGCCGCCCACCGGCGCCAGGCCTCGAACGCGGACGCGAGCGTGGCCGCGAGGCCGAGCAGCACGTAGAGCGCGGCGAGACCGCGATCCGCGAACACCAGCTCCTTCCCGACCCACCCGAGCACGGCGGTGGCGAGGAGCCCGGCGCCGACGCGCCGCGCGAGGCTCTCGCCGCGCAGCACGAGCCAGAGGACGCCGAACACCGCGAAGAAGAGCCCGAGCTTGAAGAGGCCGAACCGCGCCACGCCGAGGCCGCGCCAGATCGAGTCCTCGGACAGCTCCAGCGCCCGGGTGAGCACGCCCCCCGCGATCGCCTGGAGGAGCGCGAGGGCGAGCGCACCCGTGATGCTCGCCGCCACGTACAGCGCGACCGTCCGCTCCGTCTTCGTCATGCGCCTCGTGCCTCCTGCCGCCGGCGAGGAGTCGCCGGGCGGCGGATTCTACACGGGGGCGGCGCGAGCGCGACGCTCGCCGTGGTGGGACGGACGGAGGCGATGTGGTCGCCCAGGCGCCGGCGCGAGCGGCCTCGCGGCGGGATCAGCGGAGCGCGGGCGGCGCCTCGGTCCGGCGCGGGGCGTACCCGGCGCGGAGGAGGAGCGTCCGCTCGTCGAACCAGAGCCGCCGCGCGAGCCGGGCGGTCCGCTCCCGGTCGAGCGTGATCCCGCGCGTGCCCGCCCACTCCCAGAAGCGGTTCTGCGGCTCCCAGAGGTCGAGCCAGAGCCCGACGCGCCGCGCGAGCTCGAGGATCGCGATGAGCTCGTCTGCGCGCGCCGGACCGCCGCGCCCCGCGACGAGCGCCTCGAGGCGCGTCCGCACGAGCTCCTCGACCTCGCGGCGAACCCTCACGACGTCGAAGTGCGCGCCCAGCGCGCTGGCGAGCTGGACGGTCGCGAGGAGCTCGGCGATCCCCTCCTCGATGCTCACCGCGCCCGCCCGCGCGCGGGTCGTGACGTCGAGGATGCGGCGGGTGAGCGTCACGTCCGCGGCGACCCTGAGCGGCGTCGGCACCGGCGAGTCGATCTCCCGCAGGAACTCCATGAGCCGCCGGTTGTCCTCGAACACCCGCAGGTAGTCGTCCTCGTACCGGCGCATCGTCCCCTCGAGCAGCACGCCCGCCACGCGGCGGCGCTCGTCGAGGAACAGGTCGCGCAGGGCGTAGTCGCGCCCCGGGAACGCGCGATCCACCTCGCGCAGGAGCCGGGCGAAGGAGATGCGCTCGAGCTGCGCGAAGAGGATCCGCTCGACCTCCGCCTGCGCCTCGGCGCCCGGGTACGGCACGAGCCCGCAGCGGAAGTCCGCCGCGCCGAAGTGGACGACGCAGTACAGCGCGTCGACGGCCTCTCGCGTGATGACGCTCTCGAGGTGCATCCGCCCGACGGCGAGCGTCGCGGGCCCGGACTGCGCCCGGCGCGCAGAGTCGAGCCGGTAGCGGAAGCAGAACAGCTGACCGTCCGGAGGCAGCTCGCGCACCGTGCTCGCGATGGCGAGGTGCGCCCCGACGCCCTCGAGCGACGCCACGCTGGGGCGGACGAGGCTCTCGTAGACCCGCCGCCCGTCGCCGAGGGCGGGGACGTTGGACGGGGCGCGCGCGAGCGCCTCGACGAACGCGGGCTCGAGGTCCACGCCGGACGCGTCGCGGACCAGCTGGATCGCGCGCGCCGCGTACTTCATCACCTGGACCGTCTCGATCCCGGAGAGCTCCGCGAAGAACCAGCCGCAGCTCGTGAACATGAGGAGCGCCTGCCGCTGCATCTCCAGGAGGCGGAGCGCCTTCACCGTCTCGTCGGCCCCGAGCGGCCGCCCCGCCTCGCGGCGCAGGAACTCGTCCGCCTCGCGCCGATCCGGATCGAGCACGACCTCGACGTACCGGTCGCGCGCGCCCCAGGGATCGGTGAGCAGGGCCGCGGCCTCGCGCTCGAACACGTCGCCGAGCGCTGCGCGCAGCGTCTCGAGCGCGGCGAGCAGCGGCGCGCGCCACGCCTGCGTCCAGCCCGGCTCGGCCCCCGCGTTGCAGCCGCAGTCGGAGCGCCACCGCTCGATCCCGTGCGCGCAGCTCCAGGACGAGCCCTCCGCGATCTCCGCCTCCCACTCCGGCTCCATCCGGTCGAGCGCCTGCCCCAGGTTCACGAGCTCGAGGTCGTCGCGCCGGCCGAGGAGGCGCAGCGCCGCCGCCAGGACCTCGTCCCCGCCCTTCTTGTGGTGGCCGAGCGTCTCGCCGTCGAAGGCGATGGTGAGGATCTCGTCGTGCGCGCGGCCGGGATCGAAGCCGCCCTCGAGGCGGCGGATGAGGGCGTCGGGGGACGAGAGCGCGTCGCCGAAGGCGAGGTCGCGGGCGATGTGCCCGTCGTAGAAGAACACGGCGAGCTCGCGCTGCCCCGCGCGCACGCGATAGGGCCGGGTGGGATCGAAGCGCGCGTCCGTCGCGTCCAGCCACGCGCCGCCCGGCGGACGCACGCGCCGCGCCTGGTAGGGCGAGAGCACGGTGTAGCGGATCCCCTCCTCCGCGAGCGCCTCGAGCGTGGGCGTGTCCGCGGCCGTCTCGGGCAGCCAGAAGCCCTCCGGCGCGCGCCCGAAGCGGCGGCGGAAGTCGGCGATGCCCCAGCGGATCTGCGTGCGTCGATCGCGCGGCGACGCCAGCGGGAGGATCGCGTGGTTGTAGCCCTGCGCGAGCGCGTTCCCGTGCGCGCGCCGATCGACGCTCTTCTGATCCGCCTCGACGACGCGCGCGTGAACGTCCGGCCGCTCGCGCTCGAGCCACGCGAGCAGGGTCGGGCCGAAGTTGAACGACAGGTGGACGTAGTTGTTGACGATGTCGACGATGCGGTCTTCCGCGCTCTTGAGGCGCGCCGCGCCGTTCGGCGCGTAGCACTCGACGGCGATCCGCTCGTTCCAGTCGTGGAACGGCTCGGCGGAGTCCTGGACCTCGATGGCCTCGATCCAGGGGTTCTCGCGCGGCGGCTGGTAGAAGTGGCCGTGCAGGCAGAGGAAGCGGCGCGTCACCGCTGCATGTTAGGCGCGCCCGGACCCCGGGCCCCGCCCCCCGGTGGGCCGCGGGCGGGCGGGCCGCCGACATGGGCCCGCCCGGGCGGGGGCTTTCGGTTATGTTGCCGCGCCATGAAGGTGGCCCTCACCATCGCCGGCTCCGACTCCGGAGGCGGCGCCGGCGTCCAGGCGGACCTCCGCACGTTCGCAGCCCACCGCCTCCACGGCACCTCGGCGCTCACCGCCGTCACCGCGCAGAACTCGATCGGCGTCACGGCCTGGGTGGCGCTCGAGCCCGCCATGGTGGTGGCGCAGATCGAGGCGGTCGCGACCGACATGCAGGTCGCCGCGACGAAGACCGGAATGCTCGCGAACGCGGGGATCATCGCGGCCGTCGCCGAGGCGGCGGCGCGGCTGCCGCTGGGACCGCTCGTGGTGGATCCGGTCATGATCGCGAAGAGCGGCGACGCGCTGCTCGACGCGGCGGCCGAGCGCGCCTACGTCGAGCGCCTGTTCCCGCGCGCGACGCTCGTCACGCCGAACCTGCACGAGGCCGCCGCGCTGCTCGGGCGCCCGGTTCGCGACGTCCGCGCCATGCGCGCCGCCGCGCGCGACCTCGCCGCGCTCGGCGCGCGGGCCGTGCTCGTGAAGGGCGGGGCGCTCGAGGGCGACCCGGTCGACGTGCTCTTCGACGGCGAGGACATCATCGAGCTGCCTGCGGCGCGCGTCGAGACCGAGAACACGCACGGCACCGGCTGCACCCTCTCCGCGGCGATCTGCGCGCGCCTGGCGCTCGGCGACGGGCTGCTCGACGCGGTGCGCGCCGCGAAGGCCTACCTGACGGAGGGGCTCAGGCGGTCCTACGCCGTCGGGCGGGGCCGCGGCGTCGTCGACCACCTGCACCCACTGCGGTGAGCCGCGCACCTCACCCTCCGTGATGAACGGGCGAGGGAGGTGGTTCACCGTACGTGCTACACCCAGATCGCTCGCTCGGCCGCCCGCCAGGATCTCCGAGATCGAGCGGAGCGGTCTTCTACCGACTCTCGAATCGAGCGCATTGCCGAGTATTGCGGTCTAGATCGCGAGACCCGCGGGAACACGGCGGTTCGAGCGCGATGTCTAGAAATCTCGGGTGCGGCCTCGCGCCGCATGGGGCCGACGTGGTAATTCGCGAGACCTTTCCACTCGAAACACGGCTCCGACGCACCGGAGCTCCCACGGCAGGAGGCGCGCCTCATGTGGATTCAGTGGCACTCGGGTCACGCGGTTGGGATCGACTCGATCGACGCGAAGCAGCGCGATCTCCTGCACCGC
Organism: Anaeromyxobacter sp. SG64; assembly: GCF_022690745.1. Lineage (NCBI taxonomy): Bacteria > Pseudomonadati > Myxococcota > Myxococcia > Myxococcales > Anaeromyxobacteraceae > Anaeromyxobacter > Anaeromyxobacter sp. SG64. The sequence continues at coordinate 10,862 of NZ_JALCZB010000101.1, forward strand.
ACCAATCGCCTCGTAGAGACCGTGCGCGCCGGACGCGTGGACGAGGCGGTGACGAGACTCGAGCTGCTGCGGGTCGCCGCCGAGGCCCAGTTCATCGAGGAGGAGGCGAAGCTCCGCCAGGCCGGCGCGAGGAGCCTCGCGCGCCACGCGCACGAGCACGAGCGCTTCCTCTCCGACCTCGACGAGCTCGTGGACAGCGTCACGCGGCGGGGCCTCGTCGCGCTGCAGGAGGTCCGCTTCACCTCCTGGCTGCCGCGCTGGATCGACATCCACGTCGCCCGCACGCACGGCGATCTCGCCTCGCTCGCCCCCTCGCGCGCCGCGCCCGCGCTCACCGCACGCGTCGCCGCCGACCGCGTCGCGTAGCGCGCGCGATCTCTCGCCTCACCGGCTGTAGCCGGCGAGGCGGTAGACCACCCTCCCCGCGAGCTCGTGCAGGGCCTTCGTGCTCTGCGCGAGCGCGCCCGCCCGCGGCAGCCAGCTCCCGCCCCGCCCCGCCCGCCGGTCGACCGGCAACACGTCCGGTGACAGGCCGACGGCGCGGAAGCAGCCGAGCGCGCGAGGCACGTGCGCGGCGCTCGTGACGAGGAGGAGCGAGCGAAACCCGTGGGCCGCGACGAGGCGCGCGGACTCGATGGCGTTCTCGCGCGTGTTGCGGCTGCGCGGGTCGATCACGATCGCCGCTGCGGGCACGCCCCACCGGACGAGCGCGTCGCGCAGCCGCTCCGCCTCGGACGGCTCGCCCGGCGCCAGCTCGACCGGACTGCCGGAGAGGAGGAGGTGCCGGACCCGCCCCGCCCGCCAGAGCTCGAGCCCGCGCAGCACGCGGTCGACCGCGTCCTGGAGCTCGGTCTCGCCGCTCTCCCGCGACGCGTCGGCGTCCACCTGCCCGGCGAGCACGATGGCGGCGTCGTAGACGACCTCGGGGCGGAAGGTGCGCTCGGCGCCCGCCTCCGCGAAGCGCTGGATCCCGTTGGCCACCGGCGCGAGCGACGGCGCGACGAGCACTGCGACCGCGGCGAGCCCGAGCGCCCACGGCGCGCGCGGGCGGCGGTGGAGGAGGGCCGCGCCGAGGAGCAGGACCAGGTTCCAGGTGAGGGGCGCGACCGCGAGGTCGAGGAGCTTGGAGAGGGAGAGGAACACGTGACGGCGCCATGAATACCCGATCCGCGCCCTCGACGGCGTCGCCCTGCCCGGGGAACGGCGGCCGTGGGCGTGAGGACACGCCGGCCGTGTCCCACCGTCCACCGCACGCCGATTCGCCCGTCCGCGTGAGGCTTCTCGCGCGGGCACGCCGGCTGCACTCGCGTGCCTCGAACCCGCAGCACCGAGGAGCCCCGATGTCCCGCATCTACCTGCCGCTCGTCCCCGTCACCCTGCTCGCCGCCATCGCGGCGGCGTCCGCCTGCTCGAAGCCGCGCGAGCCCGAGACGCGCCTCATCCCGCCGGCGATCCCGCTCGCCGCGGCGGCGGAGCCGGCGAGGCCCGCTCTCGCCGCGCCGCCGGCCCAGGAGACCGACGCGAGCGGCGCGCCCACGGCGGAGGACGTGCGGGAGTTCGACCGGAAGGTCCCGAAGTAGCGCCCCGCCCGGCTCACGCCCAGCGGAACTCCGCCGTGAAGTGGCGGAGGTACTTCGCCTGGTGGGTGAAGCGCACCCCGCGCACCTCGCGCGCCTTCGCCTTGAGCTCGCAGATCACCTCGGCCGCGTAGTCGAAGTGACTCTGGGTGTAGACCCGGCGCGGGAAGGCGAGCCGCACCAGCTCGAGCGGGTGGTAGGTCTCGGAGCCGTCGTCGAGCCGCTTGCCGAACATGACCGAGCCGATCTCCACGCCGCGGATGCCGCCCTCCAGGTAGAGCGCGGCCGAGAGCGACCAGGCCGGATAGTCGGCGGGCGAGAGGTGCGGGAGGAAGCTCCGCGCGTCGAGGTAGACGGCGTGGCCGCCGGTGGGCTCCACGATGGCGACGCCCGCGGCGAGGAGCTTCTCGCCGAGGTACTCGGCGGTGCGGAGCCGGTAGCGGAGGTAGTCCTCGTGCAGGACCTCCTCGAGCCCGACGGCGATCGCCTCGAGGTCCCGCCCGGCGAGGCCGCCGTAGGTGGGGAACCCCTCCGTCAGGATGAGGAGGTTCCGCGCCGCCTCCACCCAGCGCTCGTCCCGCAGCGCGATGAAGCCGCCGATGTTGGCGAGCCCGTCCTTCTTGGCCGACACGAGGCAGCCGTCGGCGAGCGAGAAGATCTCCCGCGCGATCTCGCGGGGCGTGCGGTCCGCCTGGCCGGGCTCGCGCAGCTTCACGAACATGGCGTTCTCGGCGAAGCGGCAGGCGTCGAGCACGAGCGGCTTGCCGTGCCTGCGGAGCAGCGCCGCGTAGGCGCGGACGTTCTCCAGCGAGACGGGCTGTCCGCCGCCCGAGTTGTTCGTGAGGGTGATCATGCCGAACGGCACCCGGTCCGCGCGCTCCGCGAGCAGGCGCTCGACCTTGCCGAGATCGATGTTCCCCTTGAACGGGTGGCGGCTCCTCGGCTCGAGCCCCTCGGGCACCACGAGGTCGAGCGGCTCGACGCCGTCGTACTCGAGGTTCGCGCGGGTCGTGTCGAAGTGCGTGTTCGAGGGGACGACGTCGCCCGGCTTCGTCGCGACCGAGAACAGGATCCGCTCCGACGCGCGGCCCTGGTGCGTGGGGATGACGTGCGGGTAGCCGGTGAGCTCCTGCACCGCCCGCTCGAAGCGGAAGAAGCTCCGGGCCCCGGCGTAGCTCTCGTCCCCCTCGACGAGCGCCGCCCACTGGTGCGCCGACATCGCACCGGTGCCGGAGTCGGTGAGGAAGTCGAGGAGCACGTCCTCGGCCCGCAGGTTGAACGGGTTGAGGTGCGCCGCCTCGAGCAGGCGCGCCCGCTCCTCCCGCGTGGTCATGCGGATGGGCTCGACGGACTTGATCCGGAACGGCTCGATGATGGTGCGTGGCACGCGATGAACCTCCCGCCGTGGTGTGCTGCCGAGCTGGACGACCTCGCCGCGTGATTCGCGAATCGGCCCGTCGTCCGGCGCCCCTTCGCCGGGGCTGCGCCCCTGCGCCGCGGAGCATAGCTCCCGCCGGCATCCCTCCCCCGCTCACCGGGTGTTCACGGATGAGTGTCGCCCGACTACCATGCGGGGCATGCCTTCCTGGGTCTACGTGGGGATCGTCGTCGCGTACGTGGTCGCGATGCTCGCCGTCGGCTGGCTCGCCATGCGCCGCACGCGCGACGTGCACGACTTCTTCATCGGCGGCCGCAGCCTCGGGCCGTGGATGAGCGCGTTCGCCTACGGGACGACCTACTTCTCGGCGGTGCTGTTCATCGGCTACGCCGGCAAGCTCGGCTGGGGCTTCGGGATCCACACGCTCTGGATCGTCCTCGGCAACGTCGTGGTCGGGACGGTCCTCGCCTGGAGGCTCCTCGCCGCCCGCACGCGCGAGATGACGGCGCGGCTCGACGCGATCACCATGCCGCAGCTCCTGGCGGCGCGGTACGGCTCGCGCGCGCTCCAGATCGTCGCGGCGCTCGTGGTCTTCGTGTTCCTCGTCCCCTACTCCGCGTCCGTGCTGATGGGGCTCTCGTACCTGTTCGAGCTGACGCTCCACATCCGCTACGAGACGGCGCTCTACCTCCTCACCGCCATCACGGCCGTGTACCTCGTGATGGGCGGCTACTTCGCCGTCGCGGTGAGCGACTTCCTGCGCGGCATCGTCGAGTTCGCAGGCGTGATGATCATGGTGTGGCTGCTCGCGCACCGCCCGGAGGCCGGGGGCTTCGTCGAGGCCACGCGGCGGCTCCTCGGGGATCCCGCCGCGATGGCGCCCGGGCTCGTCGCGGTGAAGCACGTCGGTGCGGGGACGCCGCTCGCGCTCGCCGTGCCCGGCTGGCTCACGCTCGCCGCGCTCGTGCTCATCACGAGCCTCGGGCCCTGGGCGCTCCCGCAGATGGTCCAGAAGTTCTACTCGATCCGCTCGCGCGCCGACGTCAGCCGCGCGCTCGTCATCGCCGGCGTCTTCGCCCTCTTCATGGCCTTCGGCGCGTACTACAGCGGGGCGCTCACGCACCTCCGCTACGGGGCGCGCCTGCCGCCCGAGCTCATGGGGCCGTCCGGGCCGATCTGGGACAAGATCATGCCGCACTTCATCACGACCTCCGGGCTGCCCGAGGCGCTCGTGCTGGTGATCGTGCTCATGGTCTTCTCGGCGTCGATGTCGAGCCTGTCGTCGCTCGTGCTCGTCTCCAGCTCGGCGATCGGCATCGACCTCTACGGCGCGATCGCCGGCCGGGAGCGCACGCCGCGGCACCAGATGGCGGTGCTGCGCGGGCTCTGCGCGGTGTTCGTGGGGCTCTCGCTCGCCATCGCGCTCGCGAAGCCAGCGGTCATCGTGAACCTCATGGTGATGAGCTGGGGCACGCTCTCGGCGGTGTTCCTCGCGCCCTTCGTCTACGGCCTCTTCTGGCGGCGCGCGACGCGGGCGGGGGCCTGGGCCGCGATCGCCGCGGGTCTCGCGGCGGCCTTCGTGCTCTTCCCGGCCTGGGGCCCCGACGGCGTCCCCCTCGCCGGCGCGATCGCGACCCTCGTGCCCCTCGCCGTCCTGCCGCTGGTGAGCGTGCTCGGCCGCGCCCCCGAGGCCGCCCGCGTCGCGCGCGCGTTCGGGGACGAGGCCGGCCTCGCGGGCGCGCCCGCGGAGGCGGGCCTGGACGGCGACGCGCGCGCGGCGG